>CATJZR010000060.1 GCA_949745625.1 uncultured Eubacteriales bacterium
ATAGACGGAGACGCGCCCACAGGCACGGCCTTCTGGGTATATATTGGTATGGACCCAAACCCCACAAACAGCCTAGAAACAGCTTATTACGGCCGTTCGCGCTTCTGCTGGTACAACGCCGGAAATTATTCGTATCATACAAATATTTATGATAATAATGGTAGCTATAACAACTATGCAACGAGAAGCACCAGTTATCTTTGTTTTAAATTTGTTGTAAAACGCACAAGTCCAGTTTCTCCGAAATTAGTTGATGATACCGCAACCAATGGCGGTGCTGTAAATCTTTCCACTAATACTAAAACTGCCTATTATGAGGGCGCGCCTGTGTTGATTACCATATCGCACGATTTCGGCGCAGGCATTATAGGCTATAGCTTTGACGAAACCGTAACTCTTAAATCGCGTTCTCAGCACGGTGTTAACAATCTTAATACAAGTAGTGCGTCATCGCAGATTAATGGTGCAAATATTGTGCTGCAATGCTCAACGGCGGGGACGCATATAATTAAAATAAAGCTTTTGCAGCCCACTGTGACATCCATACCATGGCCCGGGATTAATCATTCCAACGGCACGGGGGGCACAATGGTATCGACCAAGATGAGTTGGTCTGACACGACTGCTACTGAAATTTCATTTACGCTTAAAATAGAGTTGCAGCAAACCGCCAAGCCAAGTATGGTGAAGGACGAGGGGGTTGACGGCTACGGACGAACCAAGACGGTAAACTATAACGGTCAGTTCCAAACGGTATCTTTCCAGAATTGCGACCCCGCTTTCGTGGGATGGGCAGCCAACGGACTTACCCAAGCGTCCTGGACGGGTAACACGCTTGTTTTGCAGCAGAAGGAACGCGGTACTTATAATATTCAGCTCTTCCTTAAAAACCCTGCGGGTGTTACCTGGATGGATGGGTCTACGGACTCTCTGGAATTTACGTTTAAGATAAACGAAATGCTTATCGACCGACCGACTCAGGTGGGGAGCAATTCCTACTCGAAAGTTGTGGAATATAACGGATTAGAGCAGGAAATGAAGATTGCTCCCGCAAGCGAGGAGCAACTGGTCATAGTTGCTTCAGGGCTGAAGTATGACTTCGAGGACACGGACGGCGACGGAATAAAGGACACCTGCGTATTTAAAATGACGGATTCGGGCACGGTAAATATTATCGTTATGCCCGCCGACGGATACATCTGGAGAGACAAGAAGAGCGACGCGATAAACTTCACGTTTACAATCGAGGCGGTTGAAATAGACGTCCCCAGACTTCAAGGCTTGTCCGGAACCTCGAAAAGGGTTACGTTTGACCCGACGCCCGGTTGGTCGGCAAAGCTCGTAATAGAAAATATTCCCAAGGACGCCATTAACGTAGTTACCGCAATGCAGTACGCGGAATGGGACTGGGTACCTCCAGGATATCAGGAAGGCGACAGTCTTGACGGGGTGAGCGACTTCGACCGTAGCGTGCTTACACTTTCCGCTACCAACGCAAATACTTATCCTGTAACATTCTCGCTTACAAGCGCCAACTACCGTTGGAAGGCGGGCACAACCGTTCCGACTTTTTCGCTGACTATTGATAGGTACGTTCTTCAATACCCGAGAATCGACCAGTACGAGTATGACCATAACAGCGATAAAATAGAAGGTGCAACCAAGACCGTCTATTATAATATCGACCCCAATAGCGGTAATTACACCGATAATGCAGATAAGTACTTTAAGATTTACGCAGGCGGATTTACTGCGAATAATCAGGTAACCATAAGATATTCTGCCGAGGGGTTGCGTGCGGATTGGCCTAACGCAGCCGCCGAGAACCCTACGCCAGATTTGGTTTTGTGGGGTACTACGTCAAGCGGTGCCGCTGGTCCCGCCGGCAACTATATGATTTATATAACTCCGACGAGCAACTATATATGGAATACCGGCAACGACGACATGTACACGTTCAAGTTCGTCATTACCCCTATAATGCGCGACCAGCTCAGAATGTACGTTCAGCAAGGGAGCGGTAACGCTTGGGTAATCGACGGCGGCGACCGTACAGGCTCGGCTGACTATGACGGCACGGAAAAATTCTTCCGTATAGGCACTCCCGATAACGCTTCACAGTTTTTCCATAGCTCGCAGGTGTATTACAATCTCGTAAATCAGGCGTACGAACCTATTTCTTCGTTCGGCGGATTCAATATGGTTGTCGATAACAGGTACGACCCGATACAGGTAGGTGTCGACGAGGACGGCAACCCTGTTATGCAAACGCCTACAGTTCTTATGTGCAGCGCTGTTGAGGCCGGTACCTATATCATAAGGCTGAGACTAATTAACACAAATTACGCATGGCGAGACGGTTCGGGTGTAGATATTTACTATACCTTTACGATTAAAGCTCAATCTATAAAAGACCCTCAGATTCTCAAAAGCGAATGTTCGGGCGGCAGCGCCGGAAGCTTAGAGATACACGATACTTATATCCATTGCGGTTACAACGGATTTGCTGCCCAGCTGGTTATAGGCGTTACCAACGTAAAAAACAGCATGGGCGAGCCTATTATCAAGGTGTACACCAACCCCAACGGTACGGACGTCGACCCTGATACGGGCGAGGACGCGCTGTGGCAGCTTGACTGGGGCGAGGTTGAGTCCGACGGAATTGCGCGACTGGTGCTTCAAGCCGTTATAGTCGGCGACCATAGAGTTTTACTTGAAATTCAGGATAAAAACTTCAAGTGGGAAACCGACTGCGAATATTACGCATTCGAGCTGAGAATAGACTATGCCGAGGTTGACGACGTCGTATTCAATTACGGGTTGCCTGAAGATTTGCAGGAAATCGGCGGCAACGGCGAGAGATTCGAGGAAGAATTTGACCCCGAATCCAGCCACTATATTACCATTACCCGTCCTAACGACGAGTTCAAAGATACGCCGTTCGATACTCAGTTTATCGTTGAGGTAAGTTACAGAGAGCCTTCGTACGAGTTGAAGAGTACTATCGTAAATCCCGACAACTTCGTTATCGAATTTTATGATGCAAACGTATACTATGTCAGCGTTTATCTGACCGGTAATTACCGTTGGAAATCCAACCACCGGCAGGATACCGCCGTTCAGCTTACCTTCGAGCTGTTTGCTAAATACGTTTCGTTGCCGCAGATAGTCGACGACGCTTCTGCTACGGTAGACAATTCAAATCGCACCAAAACGGTAACCTACGATACTAATACTATTCAAAACATTGCGCTTTACTTCGGTAACGATTACAAGGCTTATGCCGTAGACGAATCGCAGAACTTCCCGAGCACTCTTACGAACGACAGCACCATAGTTATCAGTCAGGATAAGATGGTAAGATATACCGCAAAAAATGCGGGAACGTATAAGCTTGCCTTAACGCTTTCCAATACGAATAACTATACATGGTCGGGCGATGAAACCGTATTCTACATGCTGGTAATAGAGCAGCGTGCAATTTCGATTCCCGACGCATACTATATCGATGCGGCGGACCTCGATAAGCTGCACGAGGATTATGCGGATATAAAGGATGGCTTAAAGGGAACAAAGATTTTAGAAGACGCTAACGGCGTTTATAAAACTACGCAGACCTACGATACGGACCTGCACTATATCTATCTTTTCGGTTACGCTGTTGAAAACAAAGAGGTAACGATTACGATTACCCCTGCGGATTCCACTACCGTAAACTTAAAGGATATAGACCACGGTAACGTGTCAGTCGGCGGCGTAACCCGCGGACACTATGCTTTTGCGAGAACAGTTAACACTTATACGGTATCGGTTGCGTTCAATCTCAATCCCGAGTTTAACCAGCCCAACTGTCACTGGTCGGGTGTTTCGATGGTCAGTGATACCGACCCGAGAGAATATCTTCTCGTAATAGAAAAGCTCGGTCTTGCTTTACCCGAGCTTACCGCAGACCCCACTCAGGCGTGGGTGGACGACAGCCTTAGCCAACATTTTACCTATGACGGTGCCGCTACTGGTCCCATAGTCGAAATTAACAACTGTTTGTCCTCGCTTGAATCTTCGCCCTATATGTCGTACCTCTACGACGGTACGAGGACGGAATTCAGCCGTGACGTGTCCACCAACGTGGGTGTTTTCGGAATTTCGAAAACCGCTAACGTAGGCGTAGACTACACTCTTACCATTAAGCTTGACGCAATAAACGAATATTGGATACAGTCCTCAGGCGGTACCGATGACGTGGCGGATAAGTATATTAAAATTATAATGGATAAGAAGGGTATCGCCAAGCCCGTAGTGGTGGACGAGGGCGATGGGGACGGGGTTACAGTTATATACGGAAACGATGGGGTTACTACCGATTTGACGTGGAAGTCGGTAATTTACAATGGCAGCACGTGGACCGATGCGCTGCATATCACCGATTTCAATAACGAATGGATGACGTGGAAGGCTTCTTCAAACGCGACGACGAGAACCGACGCGGTGACCGGCGATTTATATTTATCTACGCTTTATGCCGACGCAGGTTCGTATACGGTAACAATAACTCTGAGAGACACGCAGAATTATAAGTGGGACCTTACTGCGGACGATTCCGCCGACAGAGTGCTCAGCTTTATAATCGAACCTAAGAAAATTTCCAAGCCGACAATCGTTGTGGACGAGTGCGACCTCGACCCGACCGCTACATTTACCTCGTCAGACGGCTCGTCGACTATGGATACTGCCGAAACCGTCTATATGAGGGATTTCTCGTATCCCGATTTGAACAACATCAGGGGACTTGAGCAGAGAATCGTTATTGCGAATTTCCTTCTTAACGACCCCGACGGCACTATGACCGTAATAACCAGCTCTTCAGACAAGTTTGTTTCGGACAGCAGGGATGATGTTAACGGCTGGCTGCTTTATACAGCGATTGACGCTGGCGAATATAAGCTTAAATTCTCACTTTCAGGAAATGTGGCTTGGGACGACGGCACGGGTACGGCAGACCATTATATCACTCTTATAATCAATAAAAAAGAGTACACCGCGCCAGAAATCAACGAGCCCGGCGTCCCTCCCGACCTTACGGTTTCTGTCGACGGTCTTACGAGGACAGTGGTTTATAATTTTGCCGCACAGCAGCTCGTTATCGATAATTACGATAACACTATAATGACCTATGCCGGTAAAACCGACAACGACGTAACTGGCGAAGAGCTTATAGACAAGAATACTGCAAGTACGCAGCTTACGTATACGTTCGAAGCAACGGGTGCGGGGAAGTACACGGTAACTTTCCGTAAAAGGAATTTCCGTAACGAATGCTGGCAGGGCGTTACCGGCGAAACTATTACGTTTACGTTCGTAATTGATAAGCTTGCGCTCGCTATTCCCGAAATCGATGTTGATACGGACTTCTTGTTAAACGGCGAGTCGGCGACGGCGGCACAGTTTACGACGACTTACGATTCGTTGAGACATTCGGTACTGGCGCTTAACGTCCTTAACACGAATTATATGACGTATAAAATGGGCGGAGAGTACAATACCGCTACCGCGCCTACCACGTTTATAATGAGTGACGAGGCGATTTCGCAGTCGTTCAGCGGTTCTGTCGAAGGTGGCGATAAGGTTCTTGACAAAACCGTCAACGACATATACAACATCAACGAAGTCACGAAGCGCGACAACGAATTCCAAAATTCAAACGTCAACTTAGGCACATTCGTCGACAGAGAAAACTTTATACTCATGGAAGCTACCGGGCCCGGTACCTATGATGTCGGATTTACGCTTGCAAACGCAAACAACCTCGTTTGGGCGGGCGGCTCGTCTACGGATAAGAAGGTAACCTTTAAAATCAACAAGGTGCAGCTGAGCAGCATGCCTTCGTACAAGACGGGTGCGCTTAACAGCCAAACTTATACAGGTTCACCCTTACAGTTCTTCGTGGCAAATGCGAACAACGGTAAGGATACCGCTTCCGCGTCCCCTGCGTTCCTTTATCAGACTATGTCCTTTAGGTGCGTGGACAGCAGCACGAACACCTCTATGAAAGAGGTAAGTTGGTTCGGTAATGAGCTTGTTCTCGAAGCTACGGAAATCGGCACTTACGAGGTCAAAATTTACCTGAATGAAAAATACGTGCAGTGGCCTTCGAGCACCCCCGTAAAGACCTTTACGTTCAGCATCACCAAGTCGGGAATTACGCCGACCATTATGTACGGCAACGCAGTTTATCTTACCACTACGAATTCGCATAATGCGGGTGACCCCGATGCGTACACTACGGCGCTTCTCGATGCTGGCGGTACGACGTGGGCGAAGAGCAGACTCGTTACCGCAACTATAACCCTTCCTAATATAAGGGTTAAAGCGGACACGGGTGAGCTTGACGTCGGCGGTATAGCGATTGACGTTTATTACAAGAATCCGAGCAGCACGTTCAAGCTTCTGCCTGTGTCGGTTGCCGTGCCTGTAGGTATTGCGGACGCGAACCTGTTGGCAACTCTTCCCTCGGCAATCGACAAGACCGCCGCTCTTGACGCAAACTGGAGCGTTCGTCTCGAGGACGATAATTCTTATACTCTCATTTATAAGTACGTTATCAACACTGCAAGCAGCTTCGATAACGGTGACGGAACACTGAAGCGGGGCAATTATACTCTCTACGTAGAGCAGAATAATACCAGTCCCAGCTATACCATTAATTTACAGAGCAAGGGATTCGAGATTGAGGCAGACCCTTCGCCTTTCAGTACTGAATCTGCCGAAAAATACCTGATTTGGGAAGTGTATAAGGCAAGCGCGCCTAATACCGTTTTCAAGACCTATAGGCTTTCGGATTTCACTGATTTCACAATGTGGGGCAAGGCTAACGATTTGACTACCATGCAGCCCTCGCAGGCGGTCGAGCTTGAATATATCGAAAACGATTCGTATATGTTTAGGGTATATTTCGACGCCGACGGTTTGCAGGGACCCAACCTTGACGTCGACCCCGCAAGCAATTTTATGGACGCGCTGTCAAGATGGGAAGTTAAGTGGAACGGCGTTTACGGCGGCAATGCCAACGCGAAGTATGCTTCCAAGCTGACAGCAACGTCGGCGCCCTACTCCGTTAGCGTGACTATTCAGGCAAAGGACCCCGACGCATTCAGCTTTGCGACTACGGCTTATACCTTCTACTATCATATCACGCCCATACTTTACGACCTTGCGAACGTAGAATGGGATTATGACAGTGAAAATCCGTTCGTATATGACGGAAAGAATCATACGGTTAAGCTTACGAATTTGCCTGCCGGATTGTCCGTAGCATCCTACGACGTGCCCGGATACGACAGAAACGTACAGATTTATGCAAAGTCCGAGGACGACCACGGCGTCGGCTCGTATTACGAAACGCACGTATTATTTACAACGTCTAACCAGAACTACGTTATACCCGTCGAGGGCGACCCGACTACGTATAAGGATAGCTCTGCCGCAGCAACGGGAGGCTTCCAGTGGGCTGTTAAGTGGGAAATTTATAAAGCCGAAATCCATGTCGTATGGCAGGATGAGAAGAACGACGACGGAACTACGTCGACCTACGTTCCCAGACTTAAATACGACAGTAATAAGGTGGAATACACCTATTACAAGGATAACGGCGACCCCGATAAGAATAACTGGCCGATTGTAACGTCGTTTAACCGTTCAAAGACGGAGGATACGGCTTTCAGAGTCGTTGCGACGCTGAAATCTAACGCCGACGACCCTGCGCTTGATTATGCGAACAATTACCGGCTTGATGACGAGCAACCCCACGACTTTGTTTTGGGTCCTGCAACGGCGATAAGCGTTGAATTGTTCGTCGGAAACTTCAACTCCGACGGCACGCCCGATGTTCCTACTTTCGGTCAGGTGACCTACGGTGATACGCCCGACGAAGCGACGAAGGTGAATACGTTTATTTACAACGAAAAGCCGTTTAAAATTTATCTTCAGGATTATATGACTGAGGATACGACGGGTATAGCTACCGTGCTGCTTGATGTGCCCGAAGAGAACGGTAAACCCACGATTAATATCTGGGACCACGTGATTATAACCTATTACAATACCGTAAATAAATACAGACCTCTTACGGTTCCTCCCACAGACCCGGGACATTACCTTATCAAGCTTCAGCTTAACGATTTGCCCGACGACGGCAATTCTTACGAGCTTGCAATGACCGAGTTCTATTTCGATATCGTAAAGGGTACGATTGACCCCGACAGCTATTACTGGCGTTATACTCACACGCAAGATGACGGTACCGAGGTCGTGGCTATTTATGAAGACGGTAAATGGTGCATTCACCATACGAGCAATTCCGTACAGAATCCCGACGGTACGTATTCAGACCCTGCGGGACTGGCAGCTCCCGAAATCGGCAGCGAAATTACCGAGTTCGTTTACAATTCGAAGGCTCACACCGTAGAATTATTCAGTGAGGATGAATCCGTTCTTAAGTCTAATACGAGAAATAAAAGCGGAGTTAATGCAGGAACCTACAAATCGACGGCATCGTTCAGCTACAACGGCAAGCTTTGGAATGCTCCCGATATTCCCACAACATTTGACTGGAAGATTGAAAAGAAAACTCTTTCTCTTGCAGGCGTACAGTGGGCTGACGCAAGCAGCTTTATGTTTACCGTAAGCGGCGGAGTCGTTCAAACCTTCACCATGTCCGCTACGGGATTAGACCCCTTGCTGATAAGCTATGTATCTTACGTAACATGGAGGGCTGACGACGCAGACAAGAAGGAAATTTCCAATACACAGTCTGCCGCAGGCAAGTACGTAACCGAGCTCGTCTTTGACGAAAGCTTCGATACGGCTAACCCCAACTACAAGCTTGGCGACGACTGGCCGACGACTATTCCAAATCCTATCGAATGGGAAATTGCAAGACGCGAAATATCCGTTCCTTCGGCAAACGGTACGTGGACCGAATACGACGGAAGTCAGCACGACCTGTTGACTGCGCTCAATCTCGGTGACGACTGGTTCGAGTACTTCACACTTGTTATCCGTTACGACGACGGTGAGTCGTCCTACGTTTACGATGGGTCACAAGAGTTTGGTAACGAATATTTTGCAAGCCATGCAGGCAAATATATGTTTTCGTTCGAGCTTGTCGAAACTTTGAACACTGATACGCAGACTAACGTCGTATGGAAAATCAACACCGGTATAGGTTTCGATTATACAACCGAAGTTCAGGACAACGTGCTGCTTACGATTAACAAGGCAACTATCAATGTTGACGGCTGGAATCAGAACGACGAAGCCTCAACTGCGATATTGTCAGGAAATTATTCGTTCGATTACAGCCTTTTCGTGGATTACAAGTATTACGAAAATACCGCTATGGCTCCCGATATAAGCATCGGCAACCCCGTTGAATTGATAGACGTACTTTCTATTGATGTCGATACTCAGTTCGTTATAGAAGTGTTCGTAAAGACTGCATTTACGAGAGACTTAGAGCTTGTCGGAGCGGATACCGATGCGGTAAGACTTGCGTTTAAGATGCTTGCGCCTTCACTTCAGATGAGCGACCAGATTATCGTTCAGAAGATGCCCTATATTGAGGGTTACGTTTCTGACGGCGTTGAGGTTCTCTTTACCGATACAGACTGGCGCAATATGTTCGTTGCCGACGCCGAAACCTTCAGCGATATTACCGAGGACAACGTCGACGAGTGGTTAGCTGGTCTCGACGCCGAAACGCTAGCGACTTACAAATCGAAAATTCGTGTAAGCGTAACCTATAACAGTACTCCTATTGAATTCCTCATTCACGACTGGAACACGGGTGCAACTTATAAAAATCATCTCAATATCTGGCAGGGCAATCTTACGCAGAACGCCGCAGGCGATTATTCTGTAACGTTTATGTTTGTTAAGGATTTGAATAATCCTCGTTGCTGGAGTGCGGTGGATAACGACAACGACGGTATTGCGGACGAGGTTGACCGTTCACCCGTAACGCTCAATTTCAGAGTGGCTTTCCGTATGATTCCCACGCACGCAGACGAAATCCTCGCCAACTTCCCCACTTATACGGGAAACCAGATGGATATTCTTGAGACTGTGCTGGGAGAGGCAGAGTATGATAAGTGGATTGCGGAGTACGGCAAGTATTTCGAAATCAGCGGCTCGCTTGGTACAGACGCCGGCGGATACACGCTCAAACTCAAAATCAAAGACGAATATCTCAACACTATACACTGGGATAACGGCGGACCTATCGGACAGCCGGGCACCTTCGTAATCAAGTGGAAGATACTTCCCATTTATCTTATTGACCCCGACGCACTCGTGGGCAATAATTCGGGACTTATCTATAACGGAAACGAAAGGTCTGTATTTGAAATACTGGGTATCAGCGAGAACGCCGAAACGGAAGAAATAGACGCGCTTAAACAGTATGCGAATATTACAGGCGACAGAGGAGTGGATGCAGGTTCGTACACGGCTTACTTCACGCTTCTCGATACAAACTATGCTTGGTGGAATCCGACGAACAATTCCGAATCTACTAATCAGGACCCCAAGAGAGATATCCCCTGGATTATCAGTCCTAAACCTCTCGATTTAAGTAATATTGCCTGGACGTACAAAAATCCCTTCCAGTATTCGCTTGATAACGGCGAAGCTCAGAGCTTCGAAGTTGAGCTTACGGGTATTCCCGAAGAGCTGAAGGAATTCATTACCTATCTTACCGACGGCGAACCTGAAAATTCACGTTCGGAAATCGGAACGTACAGGACGGTGGTATTCTTCTTCGAAAACGACGTAAAAAACAGCTCTAACTATTCGTTAACGGGTTCTTATACAAAATTCCTTAACGATTATCCCGACCCCGACGGTTTCGGCTTTGCTTCGATTGAATGGAATATAATTGAGCACAGGTTTACTATTCCTTCTAATAAAGAGGTCGATTATACCGGTACGCTTCGCGATATTATAGAGGATACGACGTTGTTCGGCTTCGAGGACGGTTGGGAAAACTACCTCGATATAGTTATCAGATATAAGGAATACGACGCAGACGACGATACTTATATTTCGTATTACGATATGGCAAGCACCGACGCGTTACTTGATTATTCGATGTTTAACGTGCTGTATGCTGGTGAATATGAGGTTCTGTTTTCGATTAAAGAAGAGGTAAATGCAGACCGAGTTAACGTAGTCTGGTACGACGGCAACAATCACGTCGGTGAGCAGACTGCTGTGCTTAAGATTAAGCCGAAAGAAATCAACGTAACAGGCTGGGCTCCCGTTATGGACGGAGATATGCAGATTTCCGCAACAATTATTTCGGCAGATTTTGATGCAATGACCGTAGAATCGAAGGCTTTGTTTACCTATGTTATCCGTGATAAGGATACTGGTACTGAAATCAAAGACCCGTCGCTGGTTAAAAACAGCGGAAACGGTATCTATTACACCGTTGAATTCAAACTCTTGGATACGGAAGGTTATTCTGCTAAACACGGTTTTGAAATCGTCTGGGCGGAGGGCGTTACTAATCCTTACGAGTTTATTAACGAGAATTACGGCTCGCAGCCTGTAATCTGGATTCCGTTACCTTCGTTGACGGCTACTTCTAGCGACGTATACGACGGAAAAGACAAGGTGTACAACATTGACAATGCCGGTGCTTATGCGCTTACCGAGGATATGAAGACCGCTTTAAGCGGCTATGGCGTGGACGTTTCCGAATTTGGAAGCAGTCTTATACAGGCATTGGGTGACAGCTCGAAATTCGTTAATTTTGAAGCCGGAACTGTTACCATAGCGAAAGCGGGCGATTTCGAAATTATTTTCAGACAGTTAGCGAACGTAAATATTTCTTGGTACGACCCCGAGCTTTACGAGGTTAACAATATCGGCAAGCTTTGCTATAAGGGCGGTTCGGCGTTGACCGACGTTGCGGCAAAGGCGCTCATCAACAGATACGCGCAGAGAGTTAGCATAAATATCAAGAAGGCAAGCGTTGACTTTATTACGGACGAAATGCTCGAGTTATACGAATCAATGATTCCGGACTTTGAGCATACGGGTAAAGAGTATAATCTTCTTAAGCTTGACGAAACGAAAGCTTTGTTCGATTTGATAAAGAAGACCTACGGCGATTTGGTAACTTTCGAGGGCTATACCGGTACGGATGCCGGTGAATATAAGCTTAGAATTATGCTTACCGACCCTGACAGCAGCTTCTGGAATTTCAAGGTTCAGTTAAGGGATGTAGTAAACGATAAATCTTATCCCGATTATGACGCTCTATATTCGCTTCAGTACGTAAAGGTAAACGGTAAGTGGGTTATAAAATACCTAAATGCCGAAGGCGAAGAGTATAACGGCGGCGATTATAAGATTGAAAACGTAACATATAAGTGGACCAAAATCATCGAAACCTACGTTGAAATGGACGGCTTGCTCGATGAAGACGGCAGACCTTTAGACGGCGGAAAGTATGAGGTGGACGCAGACGGCGTAGCGGTAAAATACTCGCTCGTAAGCGGAAACTACGTCGCCGACCCCGAGGGTACTTATATTGCTAAGTTTAAGCTAAGGGCAGACGGTACTGTTGCGGAGGTTCAAGAATTCGACGCTGAAGGAAGGGGCGTCATCGACATCGAAAAAACGCAGGTAGCTGTGTACTATACAAAGACAGGCACCGACCCCTTCGAGATTACGTGGCGCATAACGACATCGGCTCTTACTCCGCCCACGGTAAACGAGGACGTCGTTCTCTACTACAACGGCACCGAGCAGCGTGCGGAATCCGTTCTTAAAGGCTATAACGCAACTTATATGGAAATCCTTGAGGGCGGCGTAGGTAAAGATGCTGGCGAATACACCGTAAAAATCGGTATTAAGGACGAGAACTACGTATGGCGCGACGGAAGCGATTACGTATATGTAACGTGGCGTATCGAAAAGACTACTATCGACTGGACGGGAGTAACTTGGAAATTTACCGACGGTACGAACGACTATAAGAACGGCGACGGCATGGTTTATACCCGCACAAACGGTAAGGCTACCGTATACTGGGTAGAGCTTACTAACCTTCCACAGGCGCTTCAAGGCAATATAAAATACGTCACTAACGGAATTACGGGCGCGTTTGCGGGCAGAGATGCAGGTAAATACCTTACCACGTTTGACATTATCGGCCGCGACACAAACTTTGAAAATGTCTCTATACCAGAATCGCTTGCATCTGTCGAGTGGAATATCCAGCGCAGAATTCTTGACGTTCCCGAACTCGGTTCAGCTCAGTTTATCTTCGACGATGAGCCGCACGACCTGCTTTCGGTTTTGAAACTTCCCGACAACTGGGAAGAGTACGTTACTATTAGCGTACTGTATGCAAGTAACTTTATTTCATTCGTTAACTACGAAGGTCATGACGGCAATCCTTACGAGGCTTACGGTGCAGGTGCGTACAAATTTGTTGTATCGTTTAAGGAAGGTATAAATACGTACAATGCGTTCGACAGCAGCAAGTCGCAGATTAACGTGGCGTGGGCTAAGTCTTCGGGCGGCGGATTGCTTCCCGTACCTCCCGTGCATGATAACGTCGAAACGCATGAACCCGAAGTTCCCCCTACGGTTACGGTAAGTTCTGAAATATCCGTTTCCGAATGCGACGTTCCCGATAAAGAGGAAGAAGTATTTGTTGTTGAAACTGTACAACCTATAAGTGCCCCGCGCGCGAAAGTCCGAGAAACCGCCGCGGTTACGCCAGTGCAGCATCTTTGCAACAGAATAAAGAGGCTTGTTTTCTGCACGGAAACCCAGTTAAAGGATTTCAGAAAACAGTATTAATTGGTATTGTTTTTAAAAAAAATATACTGTAACAAAAATAAAGAGTCGGCTTCGTGTCGACTCTTTATTTTTGCATTTAAAAATTCTATAAACTGACCTTGAAAGGCACGGTGTGAATATAATATTACATAAAAAGGAAATGAGAAAGAGGTCGAAAAAAGTTAAATAAGGCGTTATAGGGTTGACAATGCTTTATTTACAATGATATAATAATGAATGCTATAAAGGATATTGGGGCATTATACCCAATTACAAAACTAATTATTATTTTGGGAGTACGTTATGAAAATTACGGGTACTAAAAAACTATTAATTATATTCTGCGCGATTATGTGCGCATTGGCGGCGGGGCTCGGCGTCATTTTTACGCGCGCTGCCACAAGCGGCACAGTTGCATGTGCCGCTTCTGACGACCATATCTTACCTATGGCTGCCGGTGAAAAGGCGTCGGACGCTACTTCTGCAGCCGATATCGAGGCGCGCGCCGCCCTTGCGGAGGCAACGGGTTTAGCGCCCGAGCTGATATCTTTCTACGCGCGTTCCAATAACGGAACAGAGAAAGAACTTTACGATGCTTACCTTGAAAATGATTTAATGATTCTGGACAGCATTTTAACCTTTGCCGAAGCGTATTCTGTAGGTGAAATTGAATCTGTTTCAGATATTTCTAAAGAGGATTGGTTCATTTCTCCCGATGATGCTTCCACTTACAGTACCTGGAGCGGTTCACAGATAGGTTTGGGTGATAGCTGGGTTAATTATTATACTTCTAAATCCGGCGGTCTTACCACTGAATCGCAGTATTACAGAAACTCAAACTTTGCTATGGGTTACTATGTTAAGTGGGATCAGAGAAGAACATGGGCTTACAGACATTCTCGTGGCAAACATAATTTTATGTATTATAATATTGTGTGGCTTGAAGAGGGTGAGAGCTATACATTTGGTTATAATCTCACAAAGAATATAGTAAATGTATTTGCCGAAACTACTTCTTCGTTAAATTTCCTGTCTACATCTACTCTGCTTACGTCTGGCACTCATGCAAATACATATTCCGGTTATGTACGTGATTATCTATTTTCTGATACGAAGGCAAACGAGGCTACTAATCCAAATCCTATTGTAAGGATTGACCCCGACACTTCAAGAAATACTTATAACGACTATCTGGATGAGTTTGGGTCTACCATTTCACCTGCGACAACAAGCTATACTCTTTCTGGTGCGGGGGGCGGTGCCGGAAACAAAAGAATGACAATTAAACCTGATGCGCCTAGCGGCGCTTACATGATTGTGGCTCAGGCAGGTTATGACCAGTCGGGGAATCAATTTTTAGGTACATCTGGTTCGTCTACTTGGAGATTCAGATACAACGGCGATACAGCTTATGGCACAGGATGGGAAAATTATTCCGCATACTGCACATACGCCACTTTGGTATGCCGTAAGGGCATAACGAAACCGGAACTGGAATTCGGCGAAGGCGTATCCTCAGACCTTAAATCTAAAACAGTTTCCTTCAACAATGAAGACCACGAAATGGTAATAAACGGCGACTGGGGACCCGGACTTATGGACTACGTTATTTCCGAATGGGATAACGCTACGTCAGCATGGGTTCCTGCAGCCAAGAATACAAGCTCCGCGAACGTAAAGCAGTCGGCGCGCGGAACGCGCGGAAGCATTACCAAAGCGGGTCAGCTTAAATTCAAAGCTAAAAATGCCGGTAAATATAAAGTTGAAATAATCCCTTTCAGAAACTGGAAGGTTGAATCCGATTTAACGGACGAATCCGACAGAACGCCCGTTGTGTTTGAATTTACGATAAAGCCGCAGGAGCTGTCTTTGCCGTATATTATAGATGACGGTGACGGCGTTGATAATACTCAGAACCTTAAATACGTGTACAGGACCAACAGAACCCAGTACATAAGTATTTATCCTTCGCCCTCTGTGTGGACGGAATATAGTGTAACCAGTGACAGAGGAAATGCTCTTAGCGAGTTTACCTGGTCGACAAACGGCGTTTTGACGCTCAGTCAGTCGGAGCAGGATAAATATAAAATTTCAATAAGTCTAAAATATAATACCGATACGCAAACCAACCTAACTTGGGCGGACGGGACTACGACCCCTAAGGTATATACCTTTGAAATAGGTCCCATGAAGGTCGAAGTGCCGGATATCATAAAAGACGGCGTTGGCGGCGTAACGTCGTTTACCAAACAGGTCACGTATAACGGTGCCTATCAGACGCTGAGCTTTATGCCGGTCGATGAAAGTCAGTTAAATATAAACGCCATAAACGCTTCGACGGGTGAAGCCTGCGGAAGCGATATGCTCAGCATAAAGGATAGCACGCTGACGTTCACTGCGTTGGATGCGGGTCGCTATGAAATGACGGTGTCGGTTAAGGACGAATTTATCTTTGACGATGCTTCGCTGTCGCTGTCGTTAACATACGTGCTTATAATAGACGAGATGCCTATTGACGCGCCAAGGCTAAACGAACCGTCTGCCGTGAACAACACGAAAACGGTCACATATGGCGGCGAGAAAATGCCTGACGGCTTGGAGGACTGGGTAGCGACGTTGGCTTTCGCTAATGCCGACCAGTCGCGTATTACCTGGGTTTCCAATACTCTCAGTCAGCAGACTTGGAGCGACAGTGACCTTGTTCTTGCCGGACGTTCGGCAAAAACCTATGATGTAACCTTTAAACCGAATAAAAATTACAAGTGGAAGGACGGAGTAATCGTTCCTACGTATACGCTTGTAATCGAAAAGCTTAAAATCGGTGACCCTCAGCTTGTTAGGGATGACGGCGACGATGATGCGGTTGGAAAAGAATTTACCAACACTTCGAAATTAATCAGATTTGACGGGAAACAACATCCGTTCAAAATTTATTTGCCTACGCTCGATTCCGTTAAAGATATAATATATACGAAGGCGAGCTCGGTCGAGTTTCAGTATAACGGAACATTTGACAGAGAATGGGACGGGGATTACGTAACGTACCGAACGAGCAGTGCCGGCGAATATACGTTTGAAATATTCCCCACACAGAACTACTGTTGGTCAGACGGTTCGACAGGTAGTAAAATATTTACTTTTATAATTCAACCCGTTGACGTTCAGGCGCTGCATTTTTATGCTACCAATCAGTGGGATACCGATATTCAGAGATATTATTGGAGCGACGCGCTGGGCGGCTTCCATGCAATACTTAATTTCAACGGTCAACCCAAAACTGTCCGTATCGGTAATCCCGACGCTAAGGATGACAGCGGAAAATACGTATTGACCGGCGATTATGCAAAATATTTCTACCTGTTAGATGAAAACGGGGCGTTTATCAATCGTTCCGACGAGGGATTGACCGGTACTGCGGCTAAGCTACTCGACGGTATGACTTGCGACGAGGGTGATGGCTTCCTTACGCTTACTATGACGACGGCTGGCGTTTACCGCGTGGGTGTTATTCTCGGTAATCCCAACTTCTGGTGGACCGAAACGCAGGAAACGATGGTAGTATATACTCTCACCATTAATCCCGAGGGGGTGGAGGTTCCCACTATCGAACAGGATAAGTGCCAGGGCAACGATATTTACGGACACTTCGGCGTCGACAGTATGCACGGCACCTATTACAATGTTAACTTTGCGCTTGCAATCAAGCTTGACGACAGCGAATATCAGGATATTATCGAGGTTTTGACACCGGACGGCAAAATCTTTAAGTTCGTTAAAAACAGAACGGACAGTGTAGTCATTGCCGAGCTTGAAGAGGCCCTCGGTAAAAATAAGGGTACGTATACCGACTGGTATAACGGAACCATGTATTTCTACGCCAAGGACCAGGGCGAGTATACATGGACGGTTCGTGTTACAAGTTCCAACCATGCCTGGGCGGGTAAAACGGAAAGAGAGCTTTCGTTTACTCTGCGTATCGACCGTTCGCCCGTTTCGGGTCTTGAAATGCGTTACGTCGGCGATACCGACGAAAACTTAAACGTACTCGTTGGTAATGCTACCAACGTAAGGGGCGGCGATACGAATGCTCTTACGGTAAGGTACGAACTGTCTACTTACAGCGAAAAGGATAAGGAATTTTATTTCGTCCGCAGTGACACGAAAAATCTTGTAGATACCGGTTTTTCGGCGCAATTTGGCTACTCTGTAAATAAATTCGTCATGGATAGCGAATTTGACGTTAACGATATGAGCGACGTTAAAGAGGTTAACTTTGACGATGAAGAGCTGAGACTCAGCGCACTTGACGCGGGTACTTATGAAATAATCATTACACCGACAGATAATTATTGCTGGAATGACCCCGGCAAGACTACCGGACCGGTCAAGTTCACGCTTGTAATCAAAAAGCTTACCATCGATACGCCGTTAGTTATTCTTGATGACGGCAGCACGACTGCGAGCGGTGTTAAGGATGCGGAATACGACCATAAATACCTTACGATGCAGCTCGACCTTCTCGATTTTCCTAAGGGATACGCAATCAAATCGTTTGAATACGTCAGTACCGATAAAGCAGAGAGAGAGGCGGAAGGCGATTTAATGCCCGTCAAGATAAGCGGCAAGGGCACTTTGCATGCTGTGGACGATATTAACCTCGGAGTAGACCCCGATACCGTTCGTATGTCCGTGCAGGCACAGAGTGCCGGCGAATATCTGTTGACGGTAGTGGTTTCAAACGTTAACAACTATCAGTTGGCTGCGGGTTTCAAGCTTGAATATCGTTTCAATATAGCAAGGCGGTCGGTTACGCTTCCAGAGGCCTACCTCGACAAGGTTCACCTTACCGAAGCCGATGCGGGAAAGCTGACGCAAACCGATCCCGAAGTCAGGGCATACGTCGGTACCGAAAACGCCGTCAGACCCGATTCGGAAAACACTTTAAGGGCTGAATTTGACAGCTATTTCCATTCGGTATATCTTTACGGCGACGACATTGTTCTTGGCGATTTCGAAATATCGGTAACCGGAGCTACGGAAAACGGTATGACCGAGAAAAAGGTATTCCAGCCCGATGCCTTCATTGACAATACGACTGATGAAGCGGGATATTTTAGGTTGTCCGCTTTCGGCGTAAATACCTATACGATAACGCTAAAATTCGTTACACGCGATTTCTACTGGGATAAGGATATTTCATCCAGTGGACAGACGCGTTCCTACAAATTTATAATCACAAGCAAGCTAATTGACGTGCCTACGGTAAGCGGCTACTCGCAACTTACACTGATTGACAATAAATATACCGTAGAATTTCCTTATGTCAAAGACGTTGCGGGTACCGTAAATGACAGCCATAGGATGATTACGCTTACGCACGTTGAGTTCGGTGTCGTCGCGGGAACTACGCCTGTTACAACCTATGCGATAATTAATTCCAAGATTAGTTCGAATTCTACCGCCAATGGGGTAATTCTTACGAATTATCCGAAGTCGATAGACGATACGTACGGAACTATTACGATGCAGACCTCGCTCAACGGCGTAGATGGCGGCGAAGCAAAGGTTTTGTTTACCTACGTGATAGAACTTAATATCGACCCCAACAATATGCGCTGGAATACGGGCGCAGAGGGCGACACGCTAACGAAATATTACGAAATCAAAATCGTAAAGCAAAAGGTCGAGCGTCCGTTCATTATCGATACGGTAAACTCAACTGGCGACGAAAAACATGTTACCTATACGGGCGCCGACTGGGTTGAAGCACTTCAAATCGCTTTGATAGATACCAACCTTATCGACTCGGTGCTGTCAAACAACTTGACGATGACGAAGGACCATAAAGAGACATTTATTGCCGCAGATTTGAAGGAATACAAAAACGTTCTTCTTGTTTCGACGGACCCAGAAGCTGGTACCTATACGGTAACCGCCAGGCTTTTGGACCCCGATAATTCGGAATGGGAGGACTGCTCAACTGCGGACGTAATCTTCAGTCTTATCGTCGATAAAATGCAGGTATCCAAGCCGTATATTTATATCCCCGACGGCTCGACAGAGGCGCAGGAGGGTGTCGTAGGTTGGACCAAAACAGTGGTTTACGAAAACGACCCCGTAGTTATAGAGCATTTAATGAAGGTCGGTAACTTTTGGGCAAACAGTACAGTGGACCCTTCGTTGGCTGCCGTAAGCAACGTGCCTGACGTTATGTCGTACACCGTTGAAAACGGAACTCTTAAAACCGAAGCGTATAACAATACAGGAACGTTGGACGGGGATAAGTTTAAAGATTACTTTTTGAACGGTCTGCTCAGCTTCGGCGCCGAAAATGCGGATAAGTATATAATCAAGTTCAAGCTCAGCGGCAACGCCGTCTGGGACGATGGTTCGACGGGCGATATAGACGTTACTCTTATTATCAATAAGAAGACGCACACCGACTTGAAAATTTTCGACGGTGAAACAGATACGGTTACAGGAAATGTCGAGTGGAGAGACGACGTAACAGGCAACACCAAGACATATACCTACAAACTTGACAGCGAAGGCAATCCCGTCGTTGCGTTCATGCAGATTGAAAATTACGACAACACGCTGATGGAATATACCGGCTTAATAAGCGGAACGCTTTCCGGCAGTGTAGGCGACGGCTATCTTGAAGACAGCGGTACAGGCCTGGGTGAAATCAATAACGGGGCAAGCTACCGAGTAACGGCGTTCAATGCGGGCGAGTACGTAATCGAGTTTACGCTTAAGGATTACGCAAACCACCGTTGGGAATTTGCTGACGTTGCAACGTGCACCTTTACGCTCAACATTAAAAAGCTAAAGCTATTTAAGCCAGTAATCAATATCGATTACTCGTTGACGAACGAAAGCGTAGAGGGGGACACTCTTACCGTCGATTACGACAAGAACCTTCATACTATACTTGTACAGTCGCTTTACGGTAATGTAAAGAATGGAGTATACAGTCATATAGGCGATAAATACTTTACAGTAGCGGACAATACCGCCGTAAAGAATATCGCGGCAGACCCGAATTATAATCCCGCTACTCATCTTACGTTCTTTAAGGCTTATGATTCGATGGGTGTGGATTTGCGTATAAGGGACCTGTTTGAGGATACGACCGTATTTACAAACGCTATTCTCGACCCCGCGTATAAGTATACGGGCGAGCATGCAGATGAACTGGCAAGCATCGTAGACGTAAACAAAAATCTTTCCGACCTGTTCCGCCTTACGGCGTATACGCCCGGCGATTATTATCTCACTTTCAAATTAACCGATTCGGCTAATATGGAATGGGCGGATACAACCGCTGCTGAAATCGACTATAAAATCGTTATCAATAAGGTTATGCACGATGCGCCTTCGGTTGCAAACGGTACGGCCACCTCGCAGGAATACACCGGTGATAAAGTAACTTTTACGCTTAATAACGCCTACAACGGTATTATGACCGACGGTGGAAAAGTAACGGGTACGGTAAGTGAAAAATATGAGATAATCGGCTATCAAGGCAACGACGAGGCTCTTTCCGACGCAGATGCAGCGGGTGATTTTACAAGCTTCGATTTCGAGGTTAAGTGGTTCAACGGCGTTCTCGTTCTCGGCTTTACCGAGGTCGGGACCTACAAGGTAAAGGTAAGCATTACCGATTCCGATTTCATAGGCTGGAACGGCACTACCGATACGTATAAGGAATTTGACTTTACCGTATCCAAGCGCACCGTAAACGCAGATATTACGTTCTCTGCGCAGGATGACCCCGAGCTCGATGCCAAGCTGAGAGAGCATCAAAATTTCTGGTACGTTACCGTTAAGGGAGGCGTAGATGCGGAAATAGTTCTTACGGGACTCCGTGACGTCCCCACGGCAACTGATTGGGACCAGCGTCTTGAATTTAAAGTTTACTACGCAAATGTTACGGATGTTACGACTGAGCTCGGTTCAAAGACTTATTCGGATACGGGTAATCCTTTCGGCTTGACTAAGGCTTCCAAACAACCCGACGGTACCTATAATATGACGATATGGTATCAGGAAATAGGCAACGGAAAGGGCAACATAAAGAGAGGTAAATATCTGCTTTATGTCGTTCAGGTCGATACCGACGGAAACCACCGTCTTGCAATCGACCCTGTTCCCTTCGAAATCGAAGCGGACCCTGCACCGTTTAAGTCGGATATGCTGGAGTGGGTATATTCGAGAAGTACAGACCCTGCGGGCACGCCTTATACGCCCTTGCATAATCTCGGACAGACGGCGGATAACCCGTTCATACTCGACTACGAAGAAAACGTAGCATTCACGTTCATTCCCCAGCTTAAGGCGGAATATCAGGGGGGATACAATAATCCTTCACCTATTCCGGTAACCTTCCTTGACCAGCTTAACACTTATTTCGTTACGTGGGACGGAAGCTACAACGGCGTAAGAATCGTTTCTGCCGCTGGTGATAATTTCGTAAGTATAATAATAAAGGCAGCCGACCCCGACGAATATTCTTTCCCTGATTACGAATTCAAGCTTTATTATAAAATTAATAAAGCAAAATACAACCTCAGCAATCTAGAATGGATTTACGATACGACGGTCGCAACAGAGCCATACACCTATACTTACGACGGAGCCAATAAATCAGTAAGCATAGCTGCCAAGGCGGGTACGAATATGCCTACAGGACTTGCACCTAAAACCTACAGGACATCCGGTACCTACGTATCGCTTAATAACCCCGGTGTTCAGACGGCAATTCCTGCATCGAACACCAACGTAATGCAGTTTGCTGGTCAGTACACAACAGAGCTTGTGGCGTTCGCGGTTACAGATAAAAACTACGAAACGCCCGTAAGCACCAACCCCGATTCTTACGAGGGTTCGTTCGACTGGACGAGAACGTGGACTATCAATCCTCAGCATATCGTCGTTGACTGGGTACAGGGACAGACGACTGGCTCAGATGGTACCATAACGACGCGTTCCAAACCCGCAGTTGCAGGCACTCACGCGGGTAAGTTTGCTTACACCTACGAGGTGGAGGATGCTAACGAGCCTTCCGGTTGGAGACAGGTCAATAGTATAACGCGTGAGCCTAATACTATAGTTTGGTACAGAGCCACCGCGTATCTTAAGAGCGGCTCTGGCGCAACAGATTACGCGCGTAACTATACGTTCGAATTTATCGGCGGTAACGACCCTATGGCTGGTAACCCTCTTGAATTTGAGGTCGGCGGCGACGATACCGAAATTTTCAATCACATTACCGTAGGCGGCAAGATAGAGACCGATTACGAGTATACCGGCAATCCTTTCATTGCCGCTACCGTTATCGACTTCGATACCTCGAACGGGCAAATTACCGTTGCGGACAATATTGTAATATTGTATTACAGAAGAGACCCCGCTACGGGTGACCCCGTAGGTTCGCCTCTCGCAGCGGCACCTTCCGAAATAGGCAACTATATCGTAGTGCTCAAATTAAGGTACAGCGGCACAACCGAAGACTTTACGCTCAGCGAAAAGACCTACGAATACAACATAGTAAAGGCTAAGCTTTCCGTTGAAGATTTCGAATGGCGTGTTAAGCATAACGGCATGGAGGCGCGGTTTGATACTTCGCTCGGCGGTAAATGGATTGACGTTGAAACCGACAAGGAAATAATCGTTGATTACGACGGTAAACCCTATGAGGTATATCTGTATACTGAGCTTGCTACGACGGTTATAAGTTTTATTATAGTCGATTCTTCGCAGATAAACGCGGGTACCTATTCTTCGACGGCTATGGAAACTATGGATACGGCTCATTACGAGTTCGATTCGGTAAATCCTCCTTTGCTTACGTTTGATTGGGTAATAGAAAAGCATTATCTCGATTTTAAAGACGTCGCGTGGAATTATGAAGAGCCGTTCGTATTCACGGTAGTGAATGGAAAAGCCAAATCGTTCTCTGCAAGAATTGAAAATATTCCCGATTATCTGTCTGACAAAATCGAATATAAAGTATATCAGGGCGACATTTACGTAGACGGAGACATTTCCGATTCTGGCAGCTATACCACTACCTTCAAAATTCTCGAAGATAAGATTGATACGGCGAATTACGAGCTTGGCTCGTGGCCGTCGGCAATAAGTCTGACTCTTGATTGGGAAATTAAGCGCAAGGCGATAAACGTCCCCGTTAACGACATGAGTTGGACGGAGTTCGACGGAGTTCAACACAATCTGTTAAAGCCCTTCGGCTTTGACGTCGATTGGAATGAATATTTCGATGTGGATGTAACTTATGCGGATTTTGAAGGCAATTCCGAGGCATATAACGGAACCGCTAATTACGGCAACAAGTATTACGCTTACAATGCGGGTACCTACACGTTCGGTCTTAAAATCAAGCAGGTCTTCAACAAGGACAGCAGCAGCAATCCAATAAATAATATTGTATGGATTGTTAAAGACGAAAGTGGGACGCGTCAGACGCCCAACGACCAAAGCGTATCGTATTCGGTAGCTAAGAAAGAGCTAGTAGTAACTGGCTGGATGCAGAATTTCGAGTTATCATACGTCGTGCTTGCAGGCAATATCGATTCCACTAAATTTATTGACTATAAATTCTATTTGGGGGATAAGGGAGAAGCAGGCACCGAGGCAACCCTTAACGACGTGCTTCAGTCGGGCGGTGGAGACAAATTCTCTATGGTTCCTGAAATACGCAGTGCGTATAGCGGTAACATAACTCTAACGTTTGAGCAGGAAAATTATAAATTTATCTCGTTCGTAACTCCTGAAATAACGGAGGAAAATGCGCAGAAGGTAAACGGTAAGCCGTACATTTACGGTTATACTGTAAACGGCGTATTCACACCGTTTACCAACGACCAGCTTGCTTCGGGTGATTTGTACGTCACTTATAGCGGAGATGATATAACCTTCAAAATTTATAATTGGGATACTTATTACAGTAACTTTGTGACGGTGTACGGTTGCTCGCTTGACGATTTGACTCAGCGCGATGCGGGCGAATATTCCCTAACGCTCATACTCAGGTCAGACCTTGAAAAACCTCTTTACTGGGGCAAAACGGCCGACAACAAGATTGACCGTTCGGCGGTAACGCTTACGTTTAAAATTCGTTATAAAATGCTGACTATACCAGAGCTTCCCTCAGAAGTCACTTACGACGGCTCAGTTATCAATATTCTCGATAAGGCAAGCAATTCTACCTATGCGAAGCTTCTTGCTGAATACGGCGATTACGTTGAAATTTCCGGTAATACCGCTATAAATGCAGGCGAGCAGACGCTTTACTTAAACATTAAAGAGGAATACGGAAATGCTGTCAGATGGGATAATGGAGACGAACATGGTATAGTAGGCACGTATTCGTTTGCTTGGAAAATTATTCCTGTGCTTATTCAGAAACCTGATGAAAATTTAGACGTAAGAATCGAGTACGACGGGCAGGCACATAGCGTATTTGAAATTTTAAAGGGCTACGATGCCGAGAATCCCACGCCCGAAATATCTACATTAATGGCAAATATCAACGAGACCGGCGGACGCGGTATAGATGCAGGCTCTTATGAGGCGGTACTTTCGCTACCCAACGAGAACTATGCATGGTGTGACGCATCCGGTAATGTACTTGCCGATAGAAACCCCGTAAAAATAAATTGGGTAATCAGTAAAAAGGTTATCGATTTCGGTAACGCGTTCTGGGGCTATATGGACGGTGAAGAGGAAGTCGAATACGATATCGACAATCCCTTTGTATTTACCGTTGAAAACGGTAAGCCCAGGAATTTCACCGTAGAAATTCTCGGTATGCCTGAAATTCTTAAAATCTGTACCTCTTACAGCACGAATGGCGTAGATGGAAATTCTGCCGGTGACGTGGGAACCTATACGACAACCGTTACGTTCGATTTGTCGAAGCTTGACAGAAAGAACTATGAGGTCGGCGTTGTACCCGACAGTATATCTGAATTGGTCTGGAAGGTAATTCCCAGAGAAATTGCTTTGCCGGAATTCGACGAAAGCTGGACGGAGTTTGACGGCGAATTGCACGACCTGCCCGCGCTTTTGGGCTTGGGTGAAGATTGGTCCGAATATCTAGATATTTACGTAGAGTATAAGGAATCGAATTCCGACTCTTACGAAAAATACAAGGGAGAGGACGATTATGTCGTCGGATATTCCAACTATACGGGCTTCTATTACGGCTTCTATAAGCTGACTATCTCAATCAGATACGACGCCGTAATTACGAGTGCAAACGTTAAGTGGTTCGGTGGCACTGCGCCAGATGACGTAGTAATTGAGGTTACTGAGCTAGATATTAACGTATCCGGCTGGGTTGAGGACGACGAAAATTCATACGTAATGTTTGCGGACGGTCAAACTCTTTCAGAGGCAATAGCCGGCAAATTGGAATACGTAATCTACGAGGACGGTGACCCGAATAAAACACCGTTAAAGCCTGAAGATATCGTCGGCGGTAAAACGTATTATATAGAATATGTTGTTAAGAACGGCAAGGACGAAAACGGTATCGAATACGGCTACGGCATAAGACTCGCGTTTGCAGACGGTGTTCCTAATCCACTTGAATTCGGTACCGGCAACTACGGCGACCAGCCTATAATCTGGCTGCCTGCGCCCGTTCTCAAAACGGCGGTTCTCGAATATAACGGCGAAGCTCAGACATTCGTAATAAACGATTTTGATACGGCTTACAAGCTGACTTATGCTAAACGCAACCAGTTGAACGCACTTTACTCGCTTGGACTCGGCGACGACGTGACCAGTTTCGTATACTTGCAGACGGCGAACGCCCTTACTGCAACCTCCGCAGGCTCGTATACGGCAGTAGTTCGTCTGCTCAGCAAGGTAAGGCTTTCGTGGTACGACAGCACGATTTACAGTGTTGACTCGAACGGAAATCTCGTATATAAAGACGACGGTGCAACCGTTACTGATGCTGAAAGCCTGTTCAACAATAAATCGTTCATCTTAAACTATACGATTAAGCCCAAGAAGGTTCCCGTACTTACCGACGAAGATTTAGAAAAACTTTTAGGAATAATCGTGGGATACGACGGAACCGAAAAGGACGTTACCCAAGAGGCAAAGGATGTATTTGCAGAGCTTGAAGCCAAGTATGGCAAGATATTCGACTATGCAGGCAATAAGGGAACGGCGGCAGCAGAGTACGAGCTTACGATTACTCTTGCCGATTTGAACAGCTGCTTCTGGTACGTTGGCGAACCTACCGAAAAAGAAGTGCAATATGACGGCTATGAGTTTAAGTACGTTGCGGACGGCGACGGATGGAAGCTCGTTCTCGTAAAGGTTGATGCTGACGGTAACGCAGAAATCGATTCCAGCGGTAACTACGTCGAATTCAAGTACGGAGAATACAACGCAAACGTAGAATATCTGCCAGAATTCGAAACGGAATTCGTAAAAATACGTCAGGACTCCGAACACCCCGAGTTTGACCTCGTTAATGCGGACGGAACCATAAAAACTGAAAACAGCTACTGGCTTGTCGATGACGAAAGAGTCGAGCTTGACGACGGCACCTTCGTTACATTTACCTATGAAATGGACGAGAGTAATCCTTCGATTGTCGTCTGGTACAGATACGATGCTGCGCTCAATGCGTACTTCCCCACCAGCGACCCTGACGAGGCAGAATACGTTAAACGTATTAAGCTCGATACCAATGCCGACGTTAAATACGGTTATAAGGTAACGAAGACCGAGGACGTAAAGGAATACACTTACCTTTACAATAAGCTCACCGTAAACGGTAACGGCGACCCCGTTGCGATTCAGGATAAAGACGGAAAGTTTATAGATACTTACCTATTCTTCAATGGCTCAGGCTACGAACTTCGCAAGTATGATTTGGATGCAAGCGGCAACTTCGTTTCCGACGGTGCGAATCATTACGTGTTTGATGTCGTTGAAGCTACGTGCGATATTGTCGACGAAACCACTTATACGGTATCAGGCGGAAAATTTGTTGCGACTGTCGGCGGCGAGTATATGCTCAGGTATGTGCTTGACGGTACGAACAGAAAACAGCAGATTGTATACGCCAAGGATAAAGACGGCAATTTGATAGTAGATACCCAGTTCACTGTAGTTACTGAATTCGTTTACGAAGAAGTAACCGACAAAGAATATAAGATTAAATGGGAAATCAGCAGTGCCGTGCTTCCGATGCCTGAATTTGACGAGGCATTGATGCAACAGTACACGGGCGGTACGTTATACGCCAAAGACGTGCTTAAAGGCTTCCTTCCCGACCTTATGGAAATAGTCGAGGGCGGTGAAGGTGTAAACGCGGGAGAATACACTGCAAAAATCGTGCTTACGACTACGAACTCCAAGTGGGACCCTGCGGATACTACCGAGGATTACGTTCTTGTAACGTGGCGTATAGACACTGCGAAA
>CATJZR010000061.1 GCA_949745625.1 uncultured Eubacteriales bacterium
AAAAAGGACAGCGTTTCCACTCTGGTATACGTTGCGCACGGCGGTGAATACGTCGGTGTTATAGAAATCGACGACAGGATAAAGGACGGAGTTAAAGAGGCGTTGCAGGCTTTGAAGTCGGGCGGAATTACCCGCACGGTAATGCTTACGGGCGACTCGCGCGAGCGGGCTGCGGTAATCGCAGCCGAGGCGGGCATAGACGAATACTCCGCCGCGCTGCTGCCCGACGGCAAGCTTGAGGAAGCCGAAAAGCTTAAATCAGGCGGCAAGCTTCTCTACGTCGGCGACGGAATAAACGACGCGCCCGTAATGACTAGTGCGGATTGCGCGGTATCTATGGGTACTGTCGGCTCTGACGCGGCAATCGAGGCAAGCGATATAGTCCTCGTATCCGATAATATTTCGTTGCTGCCCAAGGGCAGAAAAATTGCAAAGGGCACCCGTGCGATAGTAAAACAAAACATAATCGCGTCGCTTGTAATAAAGGCGGTAATAATGGCGCTGGATATTGCAATACCCGCATTCCCGCTGATTATATCGATAGCGGCGGACGTCGGAGTTATGCTTGCCGCGGTAGTCAATGCAATGCGCACCTCGCTAATTAAATAATAAAAACGGCAAAGGTTGAAAAACTTTTGCCGTTTACTGTTTACATTTTCAAATAGTTATGTTAGAATAATGCGGTAAAGGGGGTAAGCCTATGTGTGACGGCGAGCAATTAAAAAAAGCAAATAAAATAGACGGATATTTTAAAATAACCGCCCGCGGCAGCGCGGTTTCCACCGAAATTTTTGCAGGTGTGACCACGTTCCTCGCAATGTGTTACATACTGGTTGTAAACCCCAACCAGATGCTGTATTCGGGTACGGAACACGTTTTGTGGCCGTCGCTTTTCATCGCCAATGCGTTTGCGGCGATAATAGGCTGTCTGCTGTCGGCATTTCTTTCCAACATGCCGCTTGCGCAGGCGCCGGGAATAAGCGTAACTATTATGGTCGGCGGTATTATCGGCGGCGGCATAGGCGAATACGCTTATAAATTTGCGGACGGCACGCCTATGGCGTTTTCGTTCGGCAACGCAATGCTTATCGCGCTGATAAGCGGCGCGCTGTTTTTCCTTTTGACTGTAATACCCTGCGGCAGAGACAAGCGCACGGGCAGACTTATCGGCATAAGGGAAAAGATTTTCGAGGTTATCCCCGAAAGTATAAGAATCGCAATTCCCGTCGGCATAGGACTTTTCATTGCGTTTATAGGCATGCAGAAGGCGGGGCTTATCGTCAACGACGAATACACGCTTGTCGGACTTGTAAGCTTTAAAAGCTGGGGCGTAGGCGAATACGCCGCAAAGGGCGCGATAGTTTGCCTTATTTCCCTGTTTTCCATTGCGCTGCTTTCGCACTATAAGGTAAAGGGCTCGGTTATGCTGGGCATACTTATAGCCACCGTCGTGGCAATTCCGCTTAACGTGGCGGACGTCGGCATTATTGCGGGCAAGGGCGACGTTTCGTGGCGGTTCTGGTCTAACTTCAAAAACTTTTTCTCTATGGACGAGGCGGAGGGAGGCTCTTTCCTCGCGGTGTTCACAAGCGGGTTCGATTTCCCCAAAGGTACGGCGTTCACCGTTATAGTACTCGTAATTTCTTTCTGTATGCTCGACGTTTTCGATACTATGGGCACGGTGCTGGGCTGCTGTACAAAGGCAAACCTTTTAGACGATTACGGCAAGCCGGTAAATCTTTCAAAGACGATGCTTGCGGACTCGGTTGCAACCTGCGCGGGCGCGCTGCTGGGCACGTCCACGGTTTCCGCGCTGGTGGAAAGCGGAACGGGCATTGCCGCAGGCGGAAAGACGGGGCTTACCGCGCTTACGTCCTCGGTACTGTTTTTGCTGTCTATATTTTTGTTGCCGCTGTTCGCGTTCATTCCCGTAGAGGCGGCGGCTGGCGCGCTTATTTACGTCGGCGTTTTAATGATGGGCTCGGTCGTAAAAATCGACTTTAACGATTTAAGAATTGCCTTGCCCGCATTTGTGACTATCGTAATGATGCCGCTAACCTATTCGATAACAAGCGGAATAGGTCTGGGTGTAATTACCTTCGTAGTGATTAACGGACTTTGCTATTTAATAGATTTGATAAAGTACGCCGCAACCAGGAAAAAGAACGAAGAGGCGGTTAAGCCCAAATGGACAATATCGGTGGTAATGCTGATTATAACCGCGTTTTTCCTTGTCTACTTTTTCGTACCTACTGCAATATAATAAAAGCGCCCCTTGCGGGGCGCTTTTTAATTTAGTATGGGGTATTTGGCGTTCAGCTTTTGCAAAAGAGCAATTTGCGAGTTTATGTCGTTAAAATTAGTTAAAACTATATTTATAAAATTTTTTATCAGCGTTTCTCTGTTTGTTTTTAAATCGCATTTCAAAATGCCGTCTTTATCAAAAAAGTAGTCGAATTTGCAGCTATCGTTTAATAAATTGATAGCTTCGCAATTTTCAAACGGCTCCATCAAATTCGACATTATGTTATCGCCTGCGTGCAGCCTGTTTTGTAAAATATCGTTGAAAACTCTTCTTGCGCTGTAATAAAAATTATTGCAGTATAACAAGCGGAACTGATATAAATCGTCCGTAGAAATTTTGTCGGGCAGATTGTCAAGCCTTGCAACCGACAGTATTTCGTCAATTACAGAGTAAGTAAACTGTAATTCCGCTTGTGAATAATCTTTATCAATCAAATATTTTTCGTGGCGGTTATCGTAGTCGTCCTTGCAGAATTTCGACGGTATAACTAATTTCAAAATACAGCGTTTTAAATAATTTCTTGAAAATTCCGCTAAATATTTATCGTCGGCTGTAACCTTTATATAATTTTTTTCAACTATGTAATAATCGTTGCCGATAAAATTTTTCAGCTTTTTATAATCGTAAACGGTAATTAAATACAGCTCGGTAATGTTTATTTGTCTTGTTTCGGGCAAAGTGCCTGAAATAAACATTTCTAAAATTATATCGCTTAATGTTGCCGAGGCTTGCAACGTCTGAGAAACTGATTTAAATTTTTTTTTGTCTTTTTTCATAAGTTATCCTCTAATTGACTATAATTCCATTATATGGAATACCATTCTATTAGTCAACAATTTTTAGCCTGTATAATAAAATTATGGAACTAAAAGACATAGGTTTGGCGCTGTCAAAGATACGAAGAAAAGCAAATATATCTGCTTACGATTTAAGCTTGCGAATAGGGAAAGATGCTTCGTATATTAATAAATTTGAGAAAGGCAAAGTCAATGCAACACTAAAAACAATTTTAATGATTTGTGATGAATTAAATATTTCACCTATAGAACTTTTTAAACCCGAATAAAACAAAAGCGCCCCGCTGGGCGCTTTTTTAATATATTGTCAGAATATTATTGATTTTTTTTGTTTGTTTGTGTTATACTAAGTATGCCAAACAAACTTAATATTTTAATGTGAAAATAATGTAAAAATTTACTTTATTTGTGCACACTACTTATGGGTTTAGCAAAAATGCAAACTCCTGAACGTAGTGTGTGTAAAAGCATATTAAGTTTGTTTGGCGACAACAGGAGGTTGCGTTTTTCATGCGTCAGCTTCGGTTGGCGCATTTTTTAATTTAAGGATAAAAATTATGAAAAAACAAAAGAAAGAAGTTATCGACCCCGAAGAGTTAAAAAAAATTTATGAAGAGCTTGAAAACCACGAAAGTCCGTATTTTCAAGAATATCTGGCAAAGATGGATGCGGAAGTGGAAGCGGCAAAACAAGCTTTCGCACGGTTCCCCACAAAGCGAAGAATGATAAAGTTGCTGAGAGTTATGGCGGAGCGCGGCGCACTCTTTCTTTGATGCAACCAAAAAGTTTATTTGGCTATTTACTTTTTGCGGGCGGTATGTTATACTGGGTGCAAGAGGTGGAATATGCTGGAAAAATATATTTTAGCCGCAAAGCGTCAAACGCCTGCGGATTTGGTTTTAAAAAACGCGACCTATCTCGACGTTTTTTCGGGAAAGCTGAGAAAGGGAGATATTGCCGTTGTAGGCGATAAAATCGTCGGCACGGGCGAATACAGCGGCGTAGAGGAAATAGATTGCAGCGGGCTTACCGTGCTGCCGGGGTTTATCGACGGGCACGTGCATATAGAAAGCTCGCAACTGTCGCCCGAGGAATTTGCCTCGCTGATAGTACCGCGCGGAACCACCGTGATAATCGCCGACCCGCACGAAATAGTCAACGTGTGCGGTATGGCGGGCTGCGATTACATATTGAAAGCGTCGCAAAACGTACCCCTTGACGTAATGCTCAATTTGCCCTCGTGCGTGCCCGCAACACCGTTTGAAACGAGCGGCGCAACCCTTTCCGGTAAGGACACCGAAAAGTACATAAAGAGGGACGAAATTTTCGGACTCGGCGAATTTATGAATTATCCCGCGCTGATAAACTGCGACCGCGAGGCGCTTACCAAGGCTGAGGCTGCTATTGCCGCGGGCAAGGTTATCGACGGGCATGCTCCGTCGGTTTCGGGGTACGATTTAAACGCGTACCTTTGTTGCGGCGTATCTACCGACCACGAGTGCGACAGCGGCGCCGAGATAGACGAAAAAATTTCCAAGGGTATGTATCTGCATATCCGCCACGGCTCGTCTACGCACAACCTCGGCAACGCCGCATTTATGACCGCTGAAAATTTCCGCAGGTTTTTAATCTGCACCGACGACAGGCACGCAGCCGATTTAAAGGAATACGGACATATCGACGACGCGCTGCGGCGTATGGTTAAGAACGGCGCCGACCCGATTCGCTCGGTTATCTGCGCCACGCTCAATGCCGCCGAATGTTATAATTTAAGGGACAGGGGCGCGATAGCTCCGAACCGCCTTGCCGACCTCGTTGCGGTAGACAATATCACGGACTTTAACGCTAAAATCGTCGTAAAGAGCGGCAAGCTTGTCGCCCGCGACGGCAAGGCGCTTTTCGACACGTCGGCGCGCTATCTGCCCGCAAACGTGCTTAACACCGTTCACGTGCGCACGCTCAGACCCGACGACTTTATTTTAGATATAAAAAGCGACCGCGCAAAGGCAATGACCGTTGCCGAAGGCGGCATAGTTACCGGCTGCGAGGTTGTAAGCGTAACCCGCGAAGGCGGCGATGTATGCGTAAAGGGCAGCGACCTTTTGAAGCTTGCCGTAGTAGAGCGGCATAAAATGACGGGCAATATCGGCAAGGGGCTGTTAAAGGGCTACGGCTTCAGGGGCGGCGCAATGGGGCTTACCGTTTCGCACGATTCGCACAATATAATTCTGCTGGGCGATGACAACGCGGCAATGGCTGCCGCGGCAAACCGCCTGCGCGAGACGGGCGGAGGAATGGTAATAGCTCAGTCGGACGGCAGCGTTCACTCGCTCGCGCTGGAAATTGCGGGGCTTATGTCCCCGCGCGACGCGGACGGTTTCCGCAAGGACTGCCGCGCCATTATCGAAAAGGCGCACGCAATGGGCGTAAAGCGCGGGTATTCGGCGTTTATGTCGCTTGCATTTTTATCGCTTGCGGTAATACCAAAGCTAAAACTTGTCGATAAAGGACTTTTCGACGTGGAGAAGTTCGCGTTTACGAATATAGAAGAATAAAGAAATTCAACAAAAATCCGCTTGCTTTTATTCGAGGTTAAGAATATAATAAAATTACTTGGTCAGGTGGTTTTATGCAAAGCTTTATGTCTGCAAAGGAAGCGGCGGAAAAATGGAATATTTCTCAGCGGCGCGTTTCCGTTCTATGTAGCGAAAATAGAATCGAGGGCGCAATGATGGTCGGTAATATGTGGATTATTCCGGCCAGCGCCGAAAAGCCTTTCGACAAAAGAACGACCAAAGAAAAGGCTTGCGCTCCGTTGAAGCCGTTTGTTAAGTGGGTTGGCGGAAAAACTCAGCTTTTGGGCGAGCTTGAAAAAACTTTTCCCCAAAAGCGTTTGACTAAGTATTGCGAGCCTATGGTAGGCGGAGGCGCCTTACTGTTCGATGTTTTGTCTAAATATAATTTCGAAGAGATATGCGTCAACGATATAAATGCAGAGTTGATTAACGCTTATAAAGTTATAAAAAGCGCTGTCAGTGATTTGATAGACAGGCTTCAAAAATTGCAATCGCTTTATTATTCCATGGACGAAAACGGAAGAAAGCGCCATTTTTACGAGATTCGTGAAAATTTTAATTCAGTATATTTATCGGACAAAACTGCCGTTGAAAAAGCTGCTTATTTTATATATTTAAACAGAACCTGTTTTAACGGGCTTTATCGAGTTAACGCGAAAGGCAAATTCAACGTGCCCGTCGGACTATATAAAAAACCGACAATTTGCGACGTGGAAAATTTGCTTAATATAAGCAAAGCATTGCAGCGAGTAACTATTCTTTGCGGCGACTATTCCGCAGCAAAAAGCTTTATCGACGAGAATACGTTCGTATATTTGGACCCGCCTTATCGTCCGATTTCGGAAACATCAGATTTTACGGCATACAATCCCAATATATTCGATGATAACGAGCAAATAAGACTTTCGCAATTTGTTGATGAAATAAGCGGAACGGGTGCAAAAATCGTATTAAGCAATTCCGACCCGAAAAACGTCAATCCCGATGATAATTTTTTCGACGATTTATATAGAGCTTACAATATAGTACGCGTATCCGCAAGTCGTATGATAAACAGTAAATCCGACAGACGCGGAAAGATAAACGAACTGATAATAAGTAATTAGGAGTACGAATTGAAAAGGAATTTCGAAGAATGGTTAAAAACTTTTAAATCAAGCATTTGCGACTACGGCTATTACGTTGATTTCGAAAAGGTTTACGGAAAAGTCGACGAAATAAAGGTCGAGCTGAATATTTTAAATTCGCTTATCGGGTCTAAAAATATCGAAACGGATTTCGTAAAACTGATAGAGGATTATCCTAAAATTTTGAAGTGCGTACCCGTTCTGCTTGCCGTGCGCGGACGCGAGATTTACGCTATCGACGGGGATGGGGAATTTCTTTTTAATTTTTGTAAACAAAACTATGAGATAAAAGATTACGTAAGCTTTATGCGTAAAACTGGTTTGTTTAAACTTGTTTCGGAGCGTATAGTAAATAACCTCGTTGACTATGTGACAGGCGTTGAGGTCGGGCTTGACAGTAACGGTCGTAAAAACCGCGGCGGACATTTAATGGAAAACCTTGTAGAGGATTACCTTGTCAAAGCGGGACTCGTTAAGGGTGAAACTTATTTTAAAGAAATGAAGTTATCCGCAGTAGAAGCGAAATGGAATATCGATTTATCAAGCATATCAAATCGCGGTAAGGCGGAAAAGCGTTTCGATTTCGTTGTTAAAAACGGCAAGACGGTATACGGCATAGAAACGAATTTTTATACAGGAGGCGGCTCTAAATTAAATGAAACGGCGAGAAGCTATAAAACCATAGCCGGCGAGGCGAAGGGGATTAAAGACTTTGCTTTCGTGTGGTTCACCGACGGTTACGACGGGTGGAAATCAGCCAGACACAATTTAGAAGAAGCCTTTGATATTTTAGACGATATATACTGTATTGCCGATTTGGAAAACGGCATTGTTGACAAGTTGTTTAGCTAAGGAGGAACGTATGAAAAAAATAAATGATAACAGACCTATTTTGCAGACTAATGGGTACAACGGTAAAGAACCTACGCGTATATGCCCGCATTGCGGTAAAGAAAAGCCGATTAGCGAATTCGGATACAGAAATATGGGCGACGGCACCATAAGAAATCAGTCGTGGTGTAAAGAGTGCAGGTAGAAATAACGAAAATTCAATAATTAAACAAAAGCAGAGCGGCGAAAAATTTTTCGCCGCTCTGCCCGTCAATTCAGTTACAGGTCGTCCGCGTCCTGAATCGGCTCGCCGCCGTCTACGGGGCAGCCCGTGTAACTTCCGTTCGGGTCGAAGCTATCGACAAACTTATTTGCAGTTTTTCGTGTTCTTCGTACTCTTTTCATTTGACTTTCCGCATCTTCCGCCGCAATTCTTTTCGGTGGACTGGGTCTTTTTTTCAGTAGTTTTTCTCATACTTTCTCCTTTTCAAACGGGATATGCAGTTCAACGTAACCTTGACTTTCCTTGCAAAGGGGACAGACGTCCCAAGCCTTTGTAGACGTGTGCATATATCCGCATTCGCTGCAAATATACAGTATAGGCGATTCGTTAGAGAAAAGCTTTCCCTTCGTAAACGCTTCGTGAAGGTATCTGAAAATCATTTCATGGCGCACCTCAACCTGAGCTATCAGCTTGAACAGCGCCGCAATATCCGTAAAGCCTTCGTCTCTCGCATCTTTTTCGAAAGCGGGATAAATACGCGAATGTTCCTCATGTTCGTCGTCCGCGGCAAGCTTTAAGCTTTCGCCCAAATCGCCGCTATGAAAGGGATAACCCGCGTCCAGCTCGATATTGTCAAGCTGTTTTCCGTGCTTTGAAAGCTCTTCGAAAAATCTTCTCGCGTGTACCGTTTCGTTTTTTGCAAGCGTCCTTATGGTATTTGCAAGGGTGGTGTAACCCTGTTCCGTCGCAGCCTGCGCAATTAATTGATAGCGCATGCCCGCCTGACTTTCACCTGCAAAGCTTCTTGCAAGATTTAAATAAGTTTTGGTTGAATCGAATTGCATATTTTCCTCCGTCAATAGTTATTGTGACCCGAATTCGGCGTTTTATTCATTGTGTATCCAAAATGAAAATTTAATGATTTTTGTTTTTTTCACACACGATATATTTTACATTAATATATTTATATGGTATTATCTTAGAAATCGAAAATAGGAAATAAAGGTAAAAATGTTTAAGCTTTACAAAAAACTGAGTGCGCGCGACTGGATATTTTTAATAGTTTTGTCAGGACTTACCGTTTTACAGGTTTACTGTACGATGACCCTTGTCGACTACATTCAAAAAATCATTCAGTCTATTACCTATCTTAACTATCACAATAATCCCGCGCTGATAAGCGAAGAGCTTGCCGCCATCGTTGCTGCCGGCGGCTGGGAAGCCGTTCCCGTCGAGGGCAATTCTATGCTTGCAGCGATAGCTGCGGCAAAGACCGGCGACATCTGGTATAACGGAGGTATGATGCTGCTTATTGCCTTGGGCGCGGTTGCTACCCAGACGTTGGTGGGGCTTATCGCGGCGTTCGTCGCTTCGGGGCTTTCGGCAAGAATACGCTCGGCAGTGTACAGAAAGGTAGACTCGTTCTCTATTGCGGAGCGCGAGAAATTTTCCACGCCCTCGCTTATCACGAGGACGACCAACGACGTTCAACAGGTAATGCTTGCAAACATTCTCATGTTGCGCATGGCGTTTGCCGCGCCGGTCACCGCAGTGTGGGCTATACTGAAAATACAGGCGGCTAGCACGCAGCTTACGCTTGCGACTATAATCGCGGTCACGTCGCTCGTAATATTCCTTATAATTTTAATGATAGTCGTTCTGCCCAAGTTCAAGGTTATGCAGAAGCTTATTGACAGGCTTAACTGCGTCGCTCGCGAAAACCTTACGGGTATCCGCGTAATCCGCGCGTACAACGCCGAGGATTACCAGCAGGGCAAGTTTGAAACGGCAAACGGTGCAATTACCCGCGCCCAACTGTTTACGGGCAGGGTTATGTCGCTGATGTCGCCCGTAATGATACTTATAATGAACGGCGTTTCACTTGCAATTTACTGGCTGGGCGCTTCGCTTATCAACAAGGGTGAAACCGACTACGCGACGATTGCTGCGTTTATGCAGCTTGCCTCGCAGATAATAATGGCGTTTATGATGCTTATGATGATGCTCGTGCTAATGCCGCGAGCTCAGGTTTCTGCAAACCGTATCAACGCGGTGCTCGACACCCCGCTTTCCGTTAAGGACCCCGCAGTTGAAAAGGAGCGTTCAGAGAGCGGCACGGTAGAATTCAAAAACGTGTCGTTCGCGTACAGCGGCTCGTCAGAGCCTGTGATAAAGAATATTTCTTTCAGGGCGGAAAAGGGCGAGACCGTCGCGTTTATCGGCTCGACCGGCAGCGGTAAATCCACGCTTATAAATCTCGTTCCCCGCTTTTTCGATGCGACCGAGGGCGAGGTTTTGGTCGACGGCGTAAACGTCAGGGATATGAAACAGAAAACCCTGCGCTCGCTTATCGGCTACGTTCCGCAGAAGGGACTGCTGTTTTCGGGCACGGTGAAAAGCAATATCGCGTTCGGCAAGGACGGACTTTCCGACGGGGAAATTGTAAAGGCTGCGAAAATCGCCGAGGCGGACGAGTTTATTTCCAAAATGGAAAAGGGATACGACTCGGAAATTTCGCAGGGCGGCAAAAACGTCTCTGGCGGGCAGAAGCAAAGGCTTTCAATTGCACGCGCCGTAGCAATATCCCCCGAAATATTTATTTTCGACGACTCGTTTTCCGCACTCGACTATAAGACGGATAAAAAGGTGCGCGAAAATCTTAAAGAATTGGGCGCAACCAAGCTTATAATCGCCCAGCGTATAGGCACAATTCTCGACGCGGACAAAATTATTGTCCTCGACAGCGGCAAGGTCGTCGGCTGCGCTAAGCACGCCGAGCTTTTGAAGACCTGCGACGTTTACCGCGAAATAGCGCTTTCCCAGCTTTCAAAGGAGGAACTCGGACTATGAATATGCATCCTTCTATGTCAGGCAAAGGCGGAAAGGGCAGTCTTAAAAAGCTTTTAAAGGCGTTAAAGCCCTATTCGCCGCTCATCTGTCTTGCGTTTTTGTTTACGTCCGTATCGGTAGTTATTTCAACGCTTGCGCCCCAGTGGCTATCGCGGCTTACCGACGAAATTACCGAAAACGCGGCTATACAGGCGATAGATTTGAAAAAGATTTTAAATCTCGGTATCGCGCTTATAGCGTTCTATACTTCAAATGCGTTCTGTTACTTTGCGTCCAACTTCATAATGGCGACGGTCAGCCAGAAATATTCGCGCGGAATAAGAAGCGCAATTTCCAAAAAGATAAACCGCGTGCCGTTGAAATATTTCGATTTGCACCAGCTCGGCGACACTATGTCGATTATAACCAACGACGTAGATACTATAGGCCAGTCAATGGACCAGGGACTTGCAATGTTCTTCTACTCGGCGACGGCGCTGGTTGCGGTGCTTGTGGCGATGTTCGTTACCTGCTGGCAGATGGCGCTTACGGTGCTGATAATTTTGCCTATGATGCTGCTTATGGCAATGCTTCTTTTCAAATTCGCAATGCCGCAGTTTAAAAGAAACCAGCAGTACCTCGGCGACCTTAACGGCTGCGCGGAGGAAAATTATACCGGTCAGACCGTAATTCAGGCTTTCAATGCGGGCGAGAAAATGACCGCGGACTTCGAAACGAAGAACAGGCGCATGCGCTGGGGCGTTTTCAGAGGTCAGACGATAGCGGGCTTCATGCAGCCTGCAATGACGTTTATTTCATACTTTGCGTACGCGGCGGTGTGCGTTGTCGGCGGTTTGCTTATGAACGACGGCAACAAAATCACGTTCGGAACGATAACTGCGTTTTTGGTCTATGTCAACATATTCCAGAACACGATGTCGCAGCTTCCGCAGGCAATCAACAATTTGCAGCTTGCAAGCGCGGCATCCGCAAGGGTTTATGACTTCGTTGAAAGCGAAGAGCTTTCCGACGAAAGCGGCAAGGAATATAAGCTTCTGGGCAAGGGCGAGATTAAGGGCGACGTCGAATTTAAAAACGTGCGCTTCGGTTACAGCCCCGAAAAAATAATAATCCCCGACTTTTCCGCAAAGGTAAAGGCGGGTATGAAGGTCGCAATAGTAGGACCTACCGGCGCGGGCAAAACAACGCTAGTAAACCTTCTGATGCGCTTTTACGAAATAGACGGCGGAGACATAACCATCGACGGCGTTTCGATAAAGGATATGCCGCGCGAGGAGGTACACGACATTTTCGGTATGGTCTTGCAGGATACCTGGATGTTCGAGGGCACTATACGCGAAAATATCCTCTTTTCCAAGGACGGCGTTTCCGACGAACAGCTTGAAGGCATTTTAAAGGAAGCTGGCGTTGCGCATTACGTCAATACCCTTCCCGGCGGCCTCGACTACTATATCGAGAACGAGTCGGGAATTTCGGGCGGACAGAAGCAGCTTATGACGATTGCGCGCGCAATGGCGGAAAATTCGCCTTTACTTATTTTAGACGAGGCGACCTCTAACGTCGATACCCGTACGGAAGAAATAATTCAAACAGCTATGGATAAGCTGACCGAGGGCAGAACGAGCTTCGTAATAGCGCACCGACTTTCTACGATAAAGAACGCGGATTTAATTCTCGTAATGCGCGACGGTAATATCGTAGAACAGGGCAACCACGACGCTTTGATTGCGCAGAACGGCTTTTACGCAAACCTCTATAATTCGCAGTTTGCCAACGAATAAAAAGAGAGAAACATATAAGCAAATAAAAACCCCGCAAATGCGGGGTTTTTATAATTGCGAGATTATCGACAGCGTGACGCGCTTTGCCGTTTTTGTTAAGCTCGGCGCGGTTCACTCGTTCAGAGTAACAAAAGACAAAGATTACATAATCATAAAAAAATAACCGCCCTTCGTTAGCACCGAAGCGGTTATTTTTAACTATGCAGCTAACAGTTTTTACTGCCTTTTCGGGTTATTGGTGCGGATAGTGAGATTTGAACTCACACGGTTGCCCACAGGATTCTAAGTCCTGCGCGTCTGCCAATTCCGCCATATCCGCATAAGTGAATTTTAAACCATTGCATAAGTCTTTGTCAACCGTTTACTTGCTTTGCAAAAGTTATTGTGTTATAATATCGGTATGTTAACGACTAAAGAAGGGTATTCAAAGGCAAGCGTTTGGTTAGAGCGCGTGGTCGCTACGCTAATCGGCTTATTTTTTTTGGGCTTGATAATAAGTTTTTGTGTGCTTGCTTCTCGCGATTTGTCCGAAGAAAGCAAGGAAATAGTGAATACTTTTAAAAGCTTTGATAATAAAGACGGCGTTCGTTACAGTCAAGCCGGAACAATCGTTTTCCCGGATAAAACAATAAGGTTGTACGACCTTGAATACAACGGCAACCGTTGTGAATTAATCACTTGCCGTCAAGACGTGTTTTATGCCTATGCGCAGCAAAAAACGGATAAAAACCACAGAACTTTTTATTTGTTAGCCGTAAATTATGACGATAACGATATTACTTTAATCGACACTGTCGAAAACGTATACTGTCGGGACTTGGGCAGCAGTTTCGGTTTTTGTGTGGGTAATAAATTTTACTTTGCACCTCACGACGACGAATATATAACATATAATTTAGAAGAAAAAAGCTTCGGTTTCGCCCCTGCGGTTGATGCGAATAATAATACCATTTACGAAAGTTATTTCAATAATTACAGTTATGAAATTCTTAAAAATCAACATTTCTTTACCGGCAGCACGCATTACGGTATAGAAATCAAGGATAAGACAACCGCAGAAACAAGAACTTTAACTATGGAAAGCTTATCGGCTTTTCCCGAGGGCGAGTATATTTTATCTTTGGAACCGAGCTGTACAAAAGCTTTTTTCCGGCAAGCGTTGGAAAAGGACGGCGATATTTATATTTTGGGAAGGATAGACCTCGACAGTTATATGTACTCGCAATGCGTTGTAATGAAATACGACTTTACCCAAAATAAACTTACTTATTATTCTTCGGACTTAT
>CATJZR010000062.1 GCA_949745625.1 uncultured Eubacteriales bacterium
CGTGCATATTTGCTATTGCATAAAAACAGTTGTAATAGTTCTGAAGCCGTACCCAATTCTTTATCGCACCGAGATAGTTGCCTATGGTTAAGTTGTTGGTGGGCTGTACCGCAGAATAAAGATTTTTGTTTTCGCCGTCCATAATTTGCTCCGTACGTTTATTAATCGGTTCAGATAAACGAGCAGTACAAGGCGCGCGAGAAAAACCCGAAGGAGTTTACTTAGAAGTAAATAACTGAGGATTGCCGCAGCGCAACGCCGTAATGCGACATTTAAATAAAGCGACAATTTTATCATAACACAAACAAGTACAAAAAGTAAAGATATTTTTTACATTTCTGCCGTTAATCACCAAACTTGACCCGTTAGTTCACAATATTGACATAATCGGAGAGGGCGGATAAATTTCCGCCCTCTCCGTAAGTCTATTTCAAAAATTCCGCGATTTCGTCGGGGAGTTTTTTTCTGTCTACCGATTTAGTAAAAATCACGGGCTTGTCCCTAAGCTCTTTAATGCTTTTCGGCACCGCCATAGCGGTGGCGTCGTGCAGACGCTTCACTCCCTTGAAGCTGTCCTTGACGTCATTACCCGTCATTGCGTAAAGAACGTCCTGCGGAAATTTATACGGGCTGTCCGCCGCTACAATGACCGCCTTTGTTTCGTCCTTTTTATTTTTTTCGTACCAGTCGTGCGCGACCTTCATTGCGCAGCCCGCGTTTGTGTCCATAACGTAGCCTATATCCGTAAACACGTCGTACATTGCCTCGACGCAAGTTTCCTCGGTCGCGTATCCGCCGTCGAAAACGCCGTTAAGCTTTTCAAGCTCGTTTTCGGTAAGACAGAAGGTCCCCTCCTCTGCAAGCGACTTCATTCTCTTTGCGGTCAGCTTCGCATCCCTTCCCGAAATTTCGAAAATCAGTCTTTCAAGCTCGGAAGGAATAAGCACATCCATATTAGGCGAGGTTGTCTTTACAATCTCGCGGTTGGCGTCGAATACGCCGTTTTTCAAAAACCCGCAGAGCGCGTTGTTTTCGTTGGTGGCGCAGTGTATGCGCCTTATAGGCAGCCCCATAAGCTTGGCGTAATACGCAGCGAGCGCGTTGCCGAGGTTACCGCAGGGAATAAAGAAGTCGACCTTCTCGCCCTCTGCAAGCTGCTCGGAAGAAAGCATATCGAGATACGCCGAAAAATAATACGCTATTCTCGGTGCGAGCGCAGCGAAGTTTATGGAATTAGCGGTCGCAAGCGCTTTGTCGCCGCAGTTCAAAAGCGTTGCCCTGACGGCGCCCAGGCAGTCGTCAAAGCTGCCTTTTACGGCGACCACCCCGACGTTTTTACCTTCCTGAGTTACCAGCTGCAGCTTCTGCATTTTGGAAATTCCGTCGGCAGGATAAAGCGCCAGCACTTTAAAGCCAGCGCGGTCCTTAAACAGTTCAAGCGCGGCTTTTCCGACGTCGCCCGACGTCGCCGCGAGAACGGTTACACCGTTACCGCCGAAAGCCTTTTTCAAAATATATGGTAACGCCGCCACGGACATATCCTTCGACGAACAGGTGGGGCCGTGAAACAGCTCTAACATATAAACGCCGTCGTCCGCACGGACAAGTGGCGCGGGGTCTGCCCCGAAACGGGAATACTCCTCCTCCAAGGCAACCGAAAGCCCGGCGCCGTCAAGCTCCGTAAAAAATTTGCCAAGTATTGCGGCAACACGTTCGGGATAGCTCATTCCAAGCATTTCTTCAAGCTCCGCATCCGTGACCGCAGGTATTTTTTCGGGAACGAAGAGTCCGCCGTTCGCGGCAATTACCTTTATAACGGCGTCAAGCGCCGTCGTCTTTTCTCCGCCTCTCGTACTGATAAATCGCATATATCCTCCAAATTCCGAATTATATAAGTAAGGCGGTACAAAACTGTACCGCCTTTTCGCAAACTAAATTAAGCGTACTTTGCTACGAAATCGGGAAGCTCTTCCTTCGCCGCACTGCAAGTAATCGTGACGGTTATTCCGTTTTCCGCAGAAATCTTGTCAAGCATAAAGAAGATGCCCGCCAGCTCTTTAAGGTCCTTGCCTGCAATCCTTGCAATGCCGTCTATGTAAATATATTCGTAATCGCTGTTTCCTGCCGCAATTCCTTTGACGAACCCGCAAAGCGCATCCTCGCCCGTTATAGTCCAGTCCTTTACGTCAACGAACCGGATATTGCGGTTCAAATCGTACATATATCTTTTGGTGTCTGTAATAAACACGCTTAAACCCTTGGCGTTTTTGGCGTTGTCGTTCGCCGCGTCGATAAGCCGTTTGGTTTTGCCAGTGCCCTTTGAACCGTAAACAAGTTTAATCATTATTTGAAAGCCTCCTCTTAGTTACTTACATTTTAACAGAGAAAAAACCAAATTTCAATAGTTTTTTAAAAATTCCCTAAAAATATTATTGCATTTTCATTGCAAATTCACTTATCCGCGCAAGTCCCTCGGCAATATCCTTTTCGGACAGCGCGTATGACAGGCGGATAAAGTCGTCGTCGCCGAACACCACGCCGGGCGTAGCCGCAACCTTTTTGTATTCCAAAAGCAGCTCGGCGAAGTCCATACTGCCGCGAACAGGTCTGCCGCGGTAGTTTTTGCCGTACAGTCCGTCGCAGAGCAACATAACGTAAAATGCGCCGTCGGGCTTGACGTAGTCAAAGCCGAACGTTTTCATTTCTTCAAGCTTTTCAAGCATAAAGGCGCGCCGTCTGCCGAATTCCCCCGACATATCACGCACCGAAGCGCCGTCGTCGCCGAGCGCGGCAAGCGCCGCGTACTGGGTCATTGTGTTGACGTTGGACGTCGAATGGCTTTGAAAGGACGCTATTGCCTTTGCAACGTGCTCGGGCGCGGCAAGGTATCCAAGCCGCCAGCCCGTCATTGCGTGAGACTTCGACAATCCGTTAATTACAATCGTCTGCTCCTTTAATAGCGAGGCTATGGAAAAATGCGTTTCGCCTCCGTAAATAAGCTTTTCGTAAATCTCGTCGGAAATTACTGTAAGCCCATACCGTTTGCATACCTCCGCAATTTTGCGGATTTCCGCTTCGGTATATACCGCGCCCGTAGGGTTGCAAGGACTGTTTAAAATTATCGCCTTGGTTTTGGGCGTAATCATGTTTTCTATCTGCGAAGCCGTGACCTTATATCCGTGGCGATAGGTAGCCATAACGTAGACGGGAACGCCGCCGCACGCCTTAACTATTTCGGGATAAGTCAGCCAGTAGGGCTTGGGAATAAGCACCTCGTCGCCCTCGTTTATCGTTGCAAACACGGCGTTGAAAATGGAATGTTTTGCGCCGTTGGAAACAATTATCTGCGAAGGGTCGTAGCCGAGATTGTTTTCTCTTTTCAGCTTTTCCGCTATCGCCTTTCTGAGCTCGGGCAAGCCCGCCGCGGCAACGTACTTCGTGCGGCCGCAATCGAGCGCGTCCTTCGCCGCCTGCACTATATGCGCGGGCGTAGCGAAGTCGGGTTCGCCGACACCGAAATTTATTATCTTTTCACCAGCCGCCTTCAGCTCGTTCGCCTTTGCGGAAATTGCAAGCGTCATACTCGGCGCAATCGCCGCCGCCCTGTCGGAAACCTTTATCATAAACCGTACCTCACAAAAAGTCTACTCTTTCAGTTATTCGTAAATAATATTGCTGATATAATCTTACAGACTAATCCGGTTATTGAAATTATATCAATTTTATCCAGAACTATTTTTTCATTGCTGCTTATTCCCGCCCGCTTAATGTAATTATGTATTCGCAAAACAGCTTTGCACAGACTAATCGGGCAATAAAATATTTTCACAAATATCGGCTTTACCAAAGAGAACCATTTTAAAACTGAATTGACCGTTTTCTTCAGGCTCGTTTTTTATTCTGATACTTATCCATTTACTACCCATATTTAAACCGTCATGCAACGGTTCAAGTGCATCTTTCGGTTGTAATGTATAATAAAATATATAACAAGTTCGTTCCGTAGAAGTCAATCTGTAATCTGAAATATTATTTGAAAATTTAATAAGAGAATGTTCGTCAGCGTTCCAAAATTCATCACCGTAATTATGTTTGCCCGCCTCATACCCAAGCGTATACCCTCCGTTGACAAATAATTGAAAAATGCTTTCGGTATAATTTTCGAATTGTTCGTTTTCATTCAATTGGCATTCGTATATATAAAAGTTGCCCTCTATATATTGTCTTTCATTTACAGCGTCTTGTGGTTTTTCAAGCCAACTTATTTCATATTTTTTAAGCACTTTTTCGTCAAACAAATTGCCCTTTAAATTGTTGCACGACCTAAAATAACCAAAAAACCACAGTAAGAGCAAGATTAATGAAATACTAAGTACGATAATAACGCTGAATGTAACCAACAGCGATTTATCTACCCTACCGTTATACCGTTTCATATTTATCTCCCGCTCATTGC
>CATJZR010000063.1 GCA_949745625.1 uncultured Eubacteriales bacterium
CAGGTTGCCGTCGGCGCGGTTATACTCAACCGTGACGCTTCGTCCAGTTTACCCAACACTATATCGGGGGTAATATACCAAAGGCACGCTTTTACCGCGGTTTCGGACGGACAAATCAACTTAGAGCCCAACAAGACGGCGATGAACGCCGCAGCCGACGCTATGAACGGCTGGGACCCCACGTACGGCTGTCTTTACTACTACAACCCTGCGGTTGCCACAAGCTCGTGGATTTTCGGCAGACAGACGGTTACCACCATCGGTAAACACGTTTTCGCAATATAGGAGGAAATGTAAGTGAAGAAAGTTTCAAGCGGCGCGGAAAAAGCTGAAGAGCTGACGCGCAAAAAATCTACTGTAAAAACGACGAAAAAGTCTGCCGCGGGCAACGGCAAGAAAAAGACCGAAAGCAAAAAGCCCGAAACAAAAAAAGCCGTAAAAAAGACGGCTAAAAAACCCGAGAAGAAGCTGACCGAAAAACAGCTTGCAAAGAAGAAAATGCGCGAGGAAAAGAAGCTTGCCGCAGCAAAAATAAAGGCAGAGAAAAAACAGAAACGCCTTGAAAAGAAGCTGGAAGCAAAGCAGAAACGTCTTGAACGCGTTGCCGCTATCAAGGAAAAAATGGCGGAAAGAAAGGAAAAGCGCCGCGAAAGACGCGACATGTTGAAGCACGAAAGCAAGGAAGCGAGACAAAAGCGCATCGCTTCCGAAAAGAAAGCCAAAATAGAAGCGCGCAACGCAAAGCGCAAGGCTGCCGCAGCCGAAAGGCAGGCTCGCCGCGAGCACCGCTTAAAGGTACGCGCCGAGAAGAGAGCGGACAGAAAGGAAAGACAGCACGCGCCCGGCTTCGGCGGTTGGCTTGCAGCGGTTATCGCACTGGGCGTAACCACCCTTGCCCTCGGTACCATGATGACGTTCGGCTGGATGAGCATGAACGGTATGGAAGCGGAAATGGCTACCATTCACACCCAGTCGGTGTACGAGCTGAACTCTATCGTCGACAACCTCGATGCAGGGCTTTCCAAGGCGAGAGTTTCCAACTCGTCCGCAGAGCAGATTAAACTGCTTAACGAAATTGCGATAGACAGCGAAATGGCTGAGGTTATTCTTGAAAGACTGCCCGTAGATACGCAGCTTACGCAGAATATGACCTCGTTCGTAAACAAAATGGGCGACAGCGCTCAGTCTATGCTGAACACGCTTGCTCGCGGCGGTAAGCTTTCCAAGAGCCAGCTTGCAACGCTTGCGTATATGTATGAAACCAATCAGCAGATGAAGTCGGTCATCAACGAGCTGACCGCATCCGCTAATCCCAAAGAGATTATGAACGCATGGAAGGGTAAGGAAGGCAACTTCATGGCTCAGTCGTTCACAACCCTTGAAAACAATACTATTGAAACTCCCAAAGAGATAAACGACGGTCCCTTTGCCGAAAACATCAAAAAGTCGGGCGCAAAGGCGATTGAAAACCTCGAAGAGATAAGCTGCGCTAAGGCGGAAGAGCTTGCAGGCAAGTACTTTGCAAGCTACAATCCCACGGGCGTTCGCTGCACGGGCGAAACCGTTGCAAGCCAGCTTGAATGCTTCAACGTGGAAATTAACACCAACGACGGCGTTATGTTCGCTCAGCTTACCAAAAAGGGCGGCAGAGTAGTAATGTTCGACAGCTACAAGGAATGTTCGCAGAACAACTTCTCGGTTGAGCGCTGCATAGACATTGCCGAGGACTTCCTTTCCGACCTCGGAATAGACGGAATGAAAGCCGTTTGGACGAGTGAAAACGGCACCACCTGCAATCTTAACTTCGTTTACGAGAACGACGGCGTAGTATTCTACCCCGACATGATTAAGGTAAAGGTGTGTGAGGAAAGAGGTATAGTAACGGGCATAGAAGGTCTTGCTTACTGCCTTAACCATACCGAGCGTTCTGTCGGCGCAGCTACCGTTTCCAAATCCGACGCGAAAGCTAAGCTCAATTCGAACTTCGAAGTAGAGGGCTCGCGTCTGACGGTTATCCCCGTGGACGGCGACGAAATACTCGCTTACGAATTCTTCGGAACCTACGGCGAAAACGATTATTATATCTATATCGACGCAAAGACGGGCGAAGAAGTTCAGGTTCTTACGGTAATTGGTACCGCGCAGGGACGCGCGCTTCTTTAAAAAAATAATACGGCGGGCGGAAATTTCCGCTCGCCGTGATTTTTATAGTCAATATAACTTGGGGAATATCTGATTTATGCTGCCGTCGAGGGCAAGCGTGTTGACGAGTATAAGTCCCACACAAATCACCACAACGATTGCTATGGTTATGCTGACTCCCTTGGCGCCGAGCTTTACCATTTTGAATTTAAAGACCATTAAAAACGATAATATAAGATAGCTTAAACAAAGTATCAGCTTGGGTACGAGCGTGCCCGCAAGCCCGTCGAAGCCCCTGAACATTATGGCAACAAGGTAAAAGACGGGGACACCTATCGCCGAGTTGGTTACGGGAAGCCCCTCGCACGAGGTTCTTCTGCCCGTTTCACCGCGCTGAACTCTAAGGTCCTCTTCAACGTCGTAATATGCAAGGCGGCAAACCGCGCACATAACGTAAATTACGAAAGGTATCTGGAAATACCACTCCGTCATACCCATTCCGTAGCCTATCATTACCGGTGCCACGCCGAACGCTATCACGTCGCTTAAAGAGTCGATTTTCGCGCCGAACATCTTGTCCTCAAGAGTTCGGTTTTTGCGCGTTCTTGCCACCACGCCGTCAAACGCGTCGCACACGCCCGAAATCCACAGACAGATTACTCCGCCGAAAAACGGATAACCCGCCGCTGACAGTCCTATACCTATGACGGCGGAAATCACCGACATATAAGTAAGTAAAACTCCGTAATGATAAAACCCGACAAATCTTTTCATAATTTTCTCTTACCGTTTAAGTGATTATTTGCGTTTGCAAAACAAACGCAAATAGGGTGTACACCCTATTTGCAAACTGTTTTATTGTTTTGACCGGCCTATCCGCTCGCCGCACTTGACGACTGTTTCAAAGCCGCTTTGAGTATTTTCAAAAATTTCACCGTCTATTTCGGCAGCGTCCTTTTTTAAAATCAGCATTACAGTCGAACCGCCGAACTCGAACCAGCCCTTTTCCTCGCCGCGCCCGAACGTCTTTTTGCCGTTGTTGACGATGCGTCCGACGAACATTGCCCCGACCTCGACCTGCAGTGCGTCGCCGAAGTTTTCGGTGTGCATTAAGGTATATTCGCGGCAATTTTCCGTAAACACCCGACGGTTTTCAAGCGCAGTGGGCTGAACGGTGTGCAGTCTGCCCTTTATAAAAACAGGCTCCTCCGCCGTTCCTCCGTCGAAAAACATATATCTGTGGTAGTCGGTCACGGTCAGTCTGAATATCAGACAAATTCCGCCCTCGAATTCCTTTGCAAGCTTTTCGTCCCTTAAAAGGGTTTCAAGCGAATAATCAAAGCCCTTGACGCGGAAGACACTGTCCGCGTTGATATTGTACGCCGTCAGCTTGCCGTCGCACGGAGCCGTAAGCGAAGTAACCTCATAATCCACGGGGCGGCATTCCGGGCGTATTTCACGCGTGAAAAATTCGTTGAACGAGCGGAATTTTACCGGCTTATACTCCGACATATCAATTCCGTGCCGCCTTATAAATTTTTTAATCTGCGGTCTGGACGCACGCGAATTAAGGAATTTGGCGTACAGATTTGCCGACCCCCTTGCCGAGCAAATTCTGAGAAGCCCCGCACCCGGCTTGCTGCAATACATAAATTTCAGCGCACCGGACGGCTTTATGTCGTTTAAATCAAGCCGTTCTCTCATAAATTTTCCTCTTCGGACTGCTCCGCGCTATCCTCTTCGGGGGGCGCGCTTTCCGACGGCTGCTCCGCGGGAACTTTTTTTACCTTTACCATGTGATAGGTCAACGTAACGATACCGCTGACAAACATACTGAAATAGTACGAAAACAGCCTTGAAATCATAAGCGCAAGCAGAATAAAAGCTTTGTCGTACATCTGCACGTAAATGTTTATAAACAGATATTCGTACGCACCCACGCCGCCAGGAATGGGAATGGAATTGTATCCGAACAGCACGAACGCCTGCAGTACGAATATGTCAAGAAAGGGCGCTTCGGGGTCTATTGCAAGACAGACGAAGCAGGGAATAAGCGTTTGCGACACGCGCTGAAGAATATTCAATATAAGCGTAGTAAAGATTACGACCGGCTTTTCTTTTAATATGTGCCTGCACTCGCCGTATTTTTGCACCTCTTCTTCTATTTTATTGCGCCATTTGTCGGGATTTTTTACTATTTTGATTTTGTTTAAAAGCTTAACAAGACCGTTGCCAACCTTTATAATCGCTTTGCCGAAAAACATACAGCCGATATAAAGCCCCAAAAGTCCCGCCTGTATCACAGCGCCCGCTATTACCAGCACCTTTGCAAACACAGTATTAATTCCGCCGAAAAGACTCGGGTTGATACAGACCGCAGCAATGCCTATAGCGAAAATCGCCGCCGTGTAGCCGATGACGTTGAACAACATTGCAAAGCTTGCTTTACCCGCGCTCATTCCGTCGCGCGCCATATAGAATACCGCCGCAGGTTGTCCGCCTGCCGCCGTGGGGGTTATAGCGGAATAGAACGTATCGGCGGAGGAATAAGCCATTGACGACAGTACCTTCGTCTTACTGCCGAAAAACCGTGCAATGAGGTAAATGCTTAACCCCTCGAACACGATAAACAAAAGCATACAGACAAAAGCAGCAACAATCCAGACGGGATTGCTGTTTTTGAAATATTCAAATATGTCGTGAAAATTCAGCTCTTTATGATTGACGAAAAGCACCACGAGGGTTACCGTTACGAGTAACGCCACGAACCCTAAATTAAGCAGAAGCCTCCGCGTCTTTTTGTTGATTTTTGCCATTTTGTCCGTTTCCGCGCACCTTATTAAAATGCACTGTATTTTATTATACTTCGTTATAGGATTTTTGTCAAGAATTCTAACTTACGTTTGGAGCGCAAAAAAAGGCGGCAACCGCTTCAAACGGCTGCCGCCTTTTAGTTACTGTTTGTCGATTATATCGAGAATTTCCGAAATTCTGTCAAGGTCGTCGCGCGAATAGTAGTCGATATAAATGCGTCCCTTTTTGTCCGTACCGATAAGGCTTACCTTAGTGCGGAAGGTGAAACGCATGCGGTCGACTAAATTTTTCAGCTCGATTGAAGCAAGGGCGCGTTTCTTGCTTTTTCGCTTTTCCAGCATTTCGGGAGGCACGTTATGTGCCCGTACTTTCTTTTCAAGCTCTCTTACGGAGGTCTGGTTCCTTATTGCTTCGTTTGCGAACTCGACCTGCTTTTCGGCGGGTAGCACAATGAGCGTGCGCGCGTGACCCGCGCTCAGCTTGCCCTCGGCAACTACGCCTATTACCTCGGGGCAGAGGTTTAAAAGCCTGAGCGTGTTGGCTATTGCAGGGCGCGATTTTCCTATGCGCTCGGCAAGCTCGTCCTGCGTCAGCTTGTAATCGGTCATAAGCTGCTTCATCGCCATAGCCGCCTCAATAGGGTTCAAATCCTCGCGCTGTAAGTTCTCTATCAGCGAAATTTCTTTTATTTCGCGGTCGGTGTACTTACGAATAACGACGGGTATCGTTTGCATGCCCGCAAGCTTGCTTGCGCGGAAACGACGTTCGCCCGCGATAATCATGTAAGTGCCGTCGCCGTTGTCGTTCACGACTATCGGCATAATTACGCCATGCTTTTTAATCGAGTCGGCAAGCTCTTTCAAAGCCTGCTCGTCAAAGTTTTTACGCGGCTGGTTGGGGTTTGCTGTTATTAGGTCTATGCGCAAGTCCTCCGCGTTCTTTCTCTCTTCCTCGGTATAGCCGAACGCGCTTTTTCCGTCAAACATTTGTTCGTATGCGTCGTTGGTGTCGCTGAACAGCTCGTCCAGTCCTTTTCCTAATCCCTTTGCCATAATTTACCTCCGTTAATTTTCTTCGGTGCAGTCGTTGTGAAATCTTTCGTGCGTACACGAAGAGAACAGCAGCTTGCCCTTTTTGTAGAATGCCAAATCTTCCAAAAGCTCCAAATCATAATCCGACTTAAACTTTTTAAGCCATTCTGCCGTTTGTTCGTTCAATTTGAAATAGAATACCTTAGACAGCTCGCTTGAGCTTGTGCAATGCCAGACAAACGTAACTTCGGTCTTTATAAGGTTAGCCTTCAAAGCCTTGTTTTCCTCGCTTTCCAGCTCTTCGCCGAGAGGACGTTCGGTTTCCTCTTTCTTTAATTTTTCGAGTATGTATTCGCAAGTGCCCGTAAAGTCAACCGCACTGTACGCGTGCCAGAGCTCGTCCAAAGAATTGTATTTTTCACGCTCACCGCTGAAAACGTCGGTAAAGCAGCCGTAGCCGTCGTTCGCCTCGATTAAAGCGGAATTTTGTCTGCAATAGTTTTTGTACTCGTTTTCAATATCGGCGTAAATCTTTTTAAAGTCCGGAAGCTTTGCCCGTTCCTCTTCGGCTGCCCCCGTAAATTCGGTTTCGGCTTGCCTGTAAGCACTTTCCTTGACTTTTTTAAGAGCCTCTGCGGCAAGCTGCTCGGATATACGGTTTTTTCCGTAAGGACAGGTGAGGGAAAAACTGTCCGCAATGGGCAGGTACTTTTCGAGTATGCCCGCCATGTCGAGAGAGTCGAAAGCGAGCTTTGCCTCGTATTCCGCAACGGTCATTTCCTCCTCGCCGACCGAAACGACGGAAACCTCGCCGTCGCTGTAAACTCCCGCCTTTTCAAGCAGCTTGAAAAGCTTTTTATCCTTTTTTACTTTTTTGGTTCGGCCGCCGAGGCTCAGCAGACTGTACAGGCGGGCAAACTCCGCTTTCGCGGAAAAGAGCTTAATTCCCATCACCGGGTTGACGGTTATTCCGTTATCCAGATTTATTTGCAAAGCCGAATCGAGAGCGGCTATAAACTGTTGTTCTTTCATTGTTTTGATAAAAACTCCTCTGTTAATGCTTTATATGCCCTTGCGCCCACGCATTTGGGGTCATATATCATTATCGGCTTGCCGTGGCTGGGAGCTTCGGCAAGGCGCACGTTTCTGGGTATTATTATTTCGTAAAGCTTGTTTTTAAAGAACTTCTTTATTTCGGCGGCTATCTGCCTTGAAATAAGCGCCCTGCCGTCATACATAGTAATAACCACGCCTTCTATACTTAGGTTGGGGTTCAGCCGCTGCTTTACAAGAGCGATAGTGTTCATAAGCTGGCTTACGCCTTCGAGGGCAAAATACTCGCCTTGAAGCGGAATAATTACCGAATCCGCCGCAACCCAGGCGTTAATAGTAAGAAGCCCCAGTGAAGGCGGGCAGTCGATAAAAATGTAATCGTAGCTCGACCGTACCTTTTCAAGCGCCTCTTTCAGTATTCTTTCCCTGTTGCGCTTATATACGAGGTCAACCTCCGCACCCGACAAATCTACGTTTGCGGGAAGTATGTCCAAAAGCTTGACGTGGGTCGGGATAATGTTGTTCGCCGCCGCATCGTCCTCGATAAGCACGTTATGTACAGATTTTTTAAGCTGGCTTTTTGAAAAGCCGAGGGCGGTAGTCGCGTTTCCCTGCGAGTCTATATCGACAAGCAGGGTTCGCTTTCCGTATTCGGCACAATAAGCCGCCATGTTGACAGCGGTCGTCGTCTTGCCGACGCCGCCCTTTTTATTTGTAAATGCTATTATTTTTCCCATAGTGTTTTCCTCGTCAATTTACGGCAAAACTTGCTCCCGACAGTTACGGTCGGGGGCAAGTTTCACGTGAAACTACGGCTCGTACCTCTTAAAGGGGTTCTCGGCACGCTCGTTGTCGTGTTCGTCCATATACTTGATTACTTCGTCGTAGCTCTTGCCTTCGATAAGCAAATCGACCTCTTCGGTGTATATCGTTTCGCGTTCGATAAGCACTCTCGCCATATTGTCGAGAATAGAGCGGTTTTCCTTTAAAAGCTTCCTTGCACGGTCAAGCTGCTCGTTTACGATATTGCGAACTTCGTCGTCAATCATTTTCGCGGTCTCTTCGGAATACGCACGTTGAGTCGCCATATCTCTTCCTATGAACATAGGCTGGGAATCGTCGCCGTAGGAAATAAGCCCGAGCTTGTCGCTCATACCGAACTCCGTTACCATTGCACGGGCGAATTTGGTTACCTGCTTGATGTCGCCGCTCGCACCCGAGGAAATATCCTTGATGACCAGCTCTTCCGCAACGCGGCCGCCGAGTGCCATACAGATGTCGTCAAGCATAAAGTTTTTAGAATAGTAAGAACGGTCTTTTTCGGGCCTCGTCATGGTGAAGCCGCCGGCATTACCGCGGGGAATTATCGTTACTTCGTGAACGGGGTCGCAGTTGGGGCAAAGCCTTGCAAGTATGCAGTGACCCGATTCATGGAAGGCTGTAAGGCGTTTTTCCGATTCGGTTACGACCTTACTTTTTTTCGCAGGGCCCATGGAAACCTTGTCTATGCTTTCGAACAACTCTGTATTGGTTATAAACTTTTTATCCGCACGCGCGGCGAGGATAGCCGCCTCGTTCATAAGGTTTTCAAGGTCGGCACCCGAGAAGCCCGCAGTCAGCCTTGCAACCGTCTTGAAGTTTACCTCGGGGGAAAGAGGTTTGTTGCGTGCGTGTACCTTTAAAATCTGCTCCCTGCCCTTGACGTCGGGAAGGTTGACGTAAACTTGTCTGTCGAATCTGCCCGGACGGGTAAGTGCAGGGTCGAGAATGTCGGCACGGTTGGTTGCCGCTACTACTATTACGCC
>CATJZR010000064.1 GCA_949745625.1 uncultured Eubacteriales bacterium
GAAGTCTACCGAGGAGGCAATGCTCTTCATGTCCGCTGTTGCGTCCAGCACGGTCATATCCGCGAATTTTTGCGGTACGGGGATTGAAAAGTTCCATCTTTTTACCGCGTCACGGTACTTTTTGCCTGCGGATGAAGCCGATGCGGCGAGGTGCGTCACGTTAAACAGCGGGTGGTTTTCAAGCAACAGCAGAAAGCGTTGGCCAACCATTCCCGTTGCGCCGATAATCGCTACGTTTAATTTTTTCATAGTGATTACATTTTATCATATACGCGCTTTTCAAGTAAAGCATTTTTTATAATTTGTTGACTTATCCCCTTTCAAGGTGTATAATCTTTATATTATAAAAGGACAAGGAGGGTGTTATGCATCCAGAGCCTATATTTCATATTTTCGGACAGGGTATCTATCTTTACGGCATCTGCTTTGCGATAGGCGTTCTTGCTTGCTTTGCTTTTCTTATATTTGCTATGTGGTATAAGAGGTTTAACGAAACTTCGTCTAACGCAATCATTTTCATAGGTATTTTCGCAACCGCGTTCGGTGCGTTGTCCGGCATGATTTTCCAGGGAATTTACGACGTCATCGACGGAAAGGAATTCAGCCTGAACGGCATGACCTTTATCGGCGGACTTATCGGCGGCGTAGGAAGCTTCCTCGGCGTATGGAATTTGTATATGTACGTTATTCGCCCCCGCACGAAGATTAAGGCGCTTAATGCCGAGATGAACGCTGGGCTTTGCGACGCGCTGCCCTTCATACCTATCGGTATAGTAATAGCGCACGCATTCGGCAGGTTCGGCTGCTTCTGGGCGGGCTGCTGCTACGGAAAGCCCGCGGAATGGGGGCTGCCCTGCGCGGCGGGCTCTACGCAGAACGTAATTCCCACGCAGCTTTTCGAAATGGCGTTTTTGTTCGTTTTGGCGGCGGTAATGGCGGTGCTGTATTTCAAATTTAAGTTAAATTACAACTTTGCCGTATACGCGATTGCGTACGGAATTTTCCGTTTTATTATCGAGTATTTCCGCGACGACTACCGCGGCGAATTTATCGGCTCGGTAACGCCGTCGCAGTTCTGGGGTATAGTAATGGTCATTTTGGGCATAGGCTTCATATTCGCCCAGTATTACTATTTTTCAAAGCTTATGAAGCACCCCGAAAACACGCCCCGCGAAAAGAAAGCGGAGGTTAAAAAAGAAGCCGAAGCGGAAGAATAAACCTAAGCCCCCGTGAAGGGGGCTTTTATTATGCGTTTCGGGTATGCGTGACATTATAAATTGTCATTTTACTTTGAACGCGATTAATGGTAGAATGGGACAAACGCAAGGAGGAAAATTATGAACATCTGGCACGAAATAGACGCCCGCAGGATAACGGAAAACAAATTCGAGTCTTTGATAGAAATACCCAAGGGCAGCAAAGCCAAGTACGAGCTTGATAAAGAAACGGGTATGCTGCGGTTAGACCGCGTACTGTATACGTCTACTGTGTATCCCGCGAATTATGGATTTATACCGCGCACGCTTGCCGACGACGGCGACCCGTTGGACGTACTCGTTTTATGTAACGAGACTATATACCC
>CATJZR010000065.1 GCA_949745625.1 uncultured Eubacteriales bacterium
AAAAATTTATAATCAGACGGTCAAAAAAGTCGGCGAAGATTATGAGTCAATGAAGGTCAACACCGCAATTTCACAGATGATGATTTTCGTGAACGCCGTTTATAAGGAAACCGGTGAAGGCCGCCCTTTCCCTCTTGAATATGCCGAAGGTCTTATAAAGCTTTTAAATCCTGTTATTCCCTTTATCACTGAAGAAATTTGGAATACGGTATTGGGACATAAAGGCTCGATTGCGTACGAAAGTTGGCCGAAATACGATATATCAAAATGCGGTGAAGACATTTTTGAATACGCCGTCCAGGTAAACAGCAAAATAAAAACTAAAATAACCGTACCCGCGGACATGCCCGCAAACGAAATAGAAGCGCTTGTAATTGCAGACGAAGTAATCGCACCGTTAATAGACGGCAAACCGATAAAGAAATTCATTTTAGTTCCCAAACGATTGATAAATATAATAATTTGACAAAAGTTAAAGCACCCGGAATTTTCGGGTGCTTTAACTTTTCATTTTTTTTAATCCTCATCATCCTCTTCGTCTTCATCATCTGCGTAATCGTATTCTTCTTCGTCGTCTTGATTGCGGTTACGCTTTATTATTATAATTATTATTACAAGAAACAAAAGCAACAGCAGTCCGCCAATCAAAAACAAAACCCAATGAGAGCCGGCTTTCTCTTCACCTGAACCGTTATCCGGCGGAGCAGGCGGGTTTTCGTTAGGCGGAGTTGAAGTATCCGTTTTAGTATCTGTATAAACTGTTCCGTTAAATTCTACGGTTGCAGTGTACGTTTTAGTTTCGTCGTCGTACTTGACATCAACTTTCGGTGTCGTGTGCTCTTTGCAGACGGCACACTCAAAGTCTATACTTGCAGTATAATCATCATTCCAGGTCCAGCCGATAAAATTATAATTATGTCCCGGAGACGGCAAGATTTCCGTCTTGGTATCGGTAGCTTTCTGCATATACGGATATTCCGCCGTTACAGTATAAGTGATTATCCCGTCGGCATGGCAAGTGGGTTCGGTTTTTTCAATAACAGCATCTGTAGTGACGCTTCCGAAGTCTCCGCATACACTACATTCATAATTCAGTTTTGCGCTTTTCAGCCCATCCCATTCCCATACAGTAATATCGTATTTGTGCGGTATTGTAGTCCCGGATACGGTTTTCGTGTCCGTAAAAGTATTTCCACCGGATACTACAGTTGCAATAAACACTACGTCACCGGCTTGGGTACACGTTGCAGTCGTCTGTTTTCCGTCTACAGTTGCCTGAATTTCTATCGTGCAGTTATCCCCGCGCACACATTCAAAAGTTGCCTTTGCCGTAAAGTAATTTTCCGCCCAAATCCATTTTGAGGGTTCGCCGGAAAAATCGTGCCCAAGTGCAGGCGTCACGTTGTCATCGTAATAATAATCGCATCGTTTGCAAGAATGCCGAGTGTATCCGTCGTCTTTGCAATTCGGTTCAACTTCCGTTGTTTCCAGATCGTGTCCCAGCGCATCAGTATAATTGTCATTATAACTTTCGCCACAACCGGAACAAGTGTAGATTTTATATCCCTTTTCCGTACAGGTTGGTTGAATTACTTCCTCGCGGTAGTCGTGAGTATGCCCCAACGCAGGAATAGTCTCGTTATAACTATCACCGCAGTTGGAACAGGTATAAGTGATATAACCCGCCTCAGTTTCAGTGGGATCCACAATTTCGCCCTTCTGATAATCGTGCTGTATTTTAGGAATTATTGTCTGCTCTTTGGTTACTGTTTTACAAACAGTACACCATTCTCCATCCGGCAAACCGTCTTCGGTACAGGTAGCGTTTATGCCACTGACTTTTTCAAGCGTATGGTCAGTCATAGGTATTTCGAGTTTTTCTTTCGTTACGCTTTCTTTTGCAGAATTAAAGCAAGTATTACACCCCACAACGGTACACGTATAGTGCTCCTTCATTCCCTTTGCAGAACAAGTTGCAGGCACTTCTGCTATTAAATCACCCAAACTATGTACGTGTAAGCCCGCATCATCAAAGAAGTGGTTTTCAAGCATATAATCAATATCTTTGCCTGAATTATTTAATCCAATAAAACTACCGTCAATATAATTGAAAGTTCCGTTTCTGATGCTTATGCCCAAATACGCATCTTCAGCAAGCTCGCCAACGTTAATTTTCTGTTGAAGACAAATATTGTTTACTAACATTTTATCATAATTCGGGCTAGGTATGGAATTGCCGTAAATTTTCGCAGAGCCGGAAACAGTAAACGAACCGTAATTATATACGCCTCCGCCACTTGACCAATAAGTCGTGCAGTTATCCGTAATTTCGCCACCGTACATATTAAACGAAGAATTATTACTTACATATACACCGCCGGTTTCCCTTCCTGTATTTCCACAGATTTTTCCGCCGTACATATTAAAACTCGTTACGTATACTGTTCCGTGACTACTGTTTCTGTTACCGGCTAAATTACCGCCGTACATATTAAAAGTACCACCGGGATTAACTTCACTGACCGCACCTCCGTTGCTACCACCGCTTAATACTCCGCCCGTAAGGTATGTATCAGTTACATCATCTGTGAAGGTGTACACTCCGTCGTCACCTTTTGTATAATAGTTTTTATGCGCCTCGTTGTTTCCGCAGTCAAACAGGTTGAGTGTTGCACCGCTATGAATTCTGAATACACTAGTGTTGCCCGTACACTTAATTCTAAATCCGTTAAGGCAAATGTTTACAGTTCCTTCAATAAAAATTACGGCAGTTTGCACATTATCAGCGTTAAGATAGCAGCTTTGGTTTATTAGTGTTCCACCGTTTCCCGAACCTAATGCGCTTATGTTGTCACATTCGTGGCAGGGACAAGGTGGAATTGTAATCTCTTCAGCTTTTGCCGCTTTATCGTTTAACGGCAACAAAAAAGCACAGCACATTAGTACTGCACACAAAAAAGACAACATAAACCCAAGCCAAAGACGAGCACTTTGGCTTAAACTAAGAGCGGTATACCCCCACCTATTTTTTTAATTGTACTGTTCCTTTTCATCATAATTTACCTATTTTAAATATTTTATCATAAACATTCGACAAATTCAACACTTTTTTGAATTCAATTAAAAAACACAGCTAAACCGTTCCGGATAAAAATAATCTTCATTTTTAAGCCCGGACTAAAATAAAACTCAGCCAATTTATCGTAACCAACAGCCAATCGTTTAAATCGAATTATTGTTACGATTCCACTATCACTCAAAAGAGTGCGACATTATACCGCACTCTTTTCAATTTAAATATTATTATTTGAAATAATAACAAATCACAATCTCTATAAGTCACCGATAAATTATCTTACAGCTTATCAAACTCTTCTTTAAGATTATTAAGGTGCTTGCGCTCCAAATCGATTAACTGCGTGTAGAGATTGAAAATCTCGTTATCCGCTTCGGGAGGAGGCGACTGATTTATGTACGCATAAAGCAGAGCCGACTGCGAACGAATGCGCTTCTGCTCTAAGTCTTCCAAGGTTTTTTCGCTTTCCGCGATTGCTTTCTTTATTTCACTTTTTTTAGACATAATACTCACTCTTTAAAGGGACTGTAATACGTTCACTACGTCCGCAACTGTTTTAAGGTCTGCAACTTTATCTTCGGGAATGGTCTTACCCGTATTATCTTCCAAAGTCATCAACAGCTCTACCACGTCGAGAGAGTCTGCACCCAAATCCTTTACTATATCGTTTTCGAGCTTGATTTTGTCCTTAGGAATATTCAACTGTTCGGAAAGTGCGTTTACAACCTCTTCAAACATATTTTTGCCTCCATGTACTATTTAAGTAAATTTTACAATATATACTATAAGTTGTCAAGTCAATTAGCTTGCTTTTTTACTTGTTTAAGCGACAATCCTATCCGCTGTTTACCTTTATCGAGCGTGATTATAATAGCCTTTACCTGCTGTCCGACCTTTAACACCTCGGAAGGATGACGGATATATTTATCGGTAATTTCGGAAATATGAACCAATCCGTCCTGATGAACACCAATATCCACGAATGCGCCGAAGTCGATTACGTTGCGCACTACTCCGTCGACGACCATTCCAACCGACAAATCCTCAATACCCATTATATCCTTTCGCAGCTGTCTTTGAGGCAGACTGTCACGGATATCTCTGCCGGGCTTAACAAGCTCGCTTATTATGTCGTTCATAGTCGCTTTATCAAGACCGCACTCCGCCGCAGCCTTATCTTCGCCGTACGACTTTACCTTCGACGGAAGCTCGGCAAGCTTGCGAGCGCGAACGTCCGCCTCTGTATAACCGAAAAGCGATAAAAGCTTTTCCGCTTTCTCGTACGATTCGGGGTGAACCGCAGTGTTATCCATAATATTTTTTCCGTCCGGAATACGCAGGAAGCCAGCGCACTGCTCATACGCCTTTGCACCGAGCTTAGAAACCTTTAAAAGCTGCTTACGCGATGTAAATTTGCCGTTTTCCTCGCGGAACAGCACGATATTTTTAGCTATACCCGAATTGAGCCCCGCAACATATTTTAAAAGCGACACGCTTGCCGTGTTCAAATCGACACCGACGCTGTTTACGCAGTCTTCAAGTACCCCGCCGAGTACGCCGTCAAGACGCTTTTTATCCATATCGTGCTGATACTGACCTACACCAATCGACTTGGGGTCAATTTTAATCAGTTCGGAAAGCGGGTCCTGCAACCTTCTTGCAATAGAAATCGCCGAACGCAGGGTCAAATCATAGTCAGGGAATTCCTCAACCGCAAGCGGACTTGCAGAATACACGCTCGCGCCTGCCTCGTTTACGACGGCATAGCTGACATTCGCCTCAATTTCTTTCAAAAGTTCCGCAACGAAAATTTCCGTTTCCTTGCTCGCCGTGCCGTTACCTATCGAAATTACGTCGACCTTATGTTTTTCAATCAGGTATTTAATTATCTTTTTGCTGCCTTCGATATCGTTTTTAGGAGGAACGGGATATATTACAGAGGTATCCAGTACCTTTCCCGTCTCGTCGACAACCGCAACCTTACAGCCTGTACGGTAACCGGGGTCAAGCCCGAGAGTTACCTTTCCCTTAACGGGAGGCTGCAAAAGCAGAGGACGAAGATTAACTTCAAACATCTTTATCGCCTGCTCACCCGCTCTGTCGGTAAGAATAGCCCTCACCTCACGCTGGACCGACGGTTCGATAAGCCTGTCGTATCCGTCGTCGGCAGCCTCTTCAATAAGCTTAGCACAGACGGTTTCCTGCTTGTTTTTAATAAATTTGGCAACGCAGACACGCTTTGCAATATCAGGGTCGAAATAAATTTTCGCCTTTAAGCAATCTTCCTTTTCGCCCCTGTTTATGGCAAGCACCCTATGATTTTTGATTTCGGGAATAAGCTCGGAATAGTCGGCGTACATTGCATAAGTACCCCTATCGTCGTCCTTAACAAGCTTAACCTGCATTTCCCCGTGATTTTCCAAAAGCGCGCGCAGCTTCTTTCTCAGCTCAGCGTTATCTGAAATTATTTCGGCAATTATGTCCTTTGCCCCGGCAATAGCGTCGTCTACGCTCTTTACACCCCTTTCCTCGTCGATGTAGTTCTCGGCTTCGGCAAACGGGTCGCCGGACTGTGCAAGAATGAAGTCGGCAAGTGGCTGCAAGCCCTTTTCGATTGCAACGGATGCACGCGTCTTTTTCTTCTGCTTGAACGGACGATAGATATCCTCAACCTCGGTCATGGTCTGCGCGGCGTCTATAGCCGCCTGAATTTCCTCGGTCATCTTTTCCTGTTCGGTTATGGATTTAGCAACCTCTTCCTTGCGCTTTTCGAGATTTTGCAGATATTCATACCTATCGTTGAGGTTACGCAGAACCTGGTCGTCAATCGCGCCCGTCATCTCCTTTCTGTAACGTGCGATAAACGGAATTGTATTCCCTTCGTCGAGAAGGGCAAGTATATTATGTACGTGTTCCGCTTTTAAATTGAATTCTTCCGTAAGCTTTGCTGAAATGTCCATTTTTATCGTTTGATTTCCTTTAAATATTTTTTTTGTTCTTCTGAAAGTCTGAAACTTTCATTTGCCTTTTGAATTGCTTTATTGTGAGTTTTAACGTCCAACACACCCGATTTCAAAAACTCAATCCCTTGGCGGTAATATTTTGCAAGAACCTCCGCAACCAGCCAAGCCACCGCCATATAGACGTAATACCATCCCGTATTCGCCTTTTTAATCGTTTGAAAAATCTTATCGAGATAAGCTTCCTCTACGTAAAAATGCAAAAGTGTGGTCAGTGAAAAACGCTGATAAAACTCACATTCCGAATTAATATATTTATCTATGTATGGCAGAAAGCCGTCCCTATTCTTGGCTATACATTTAGGCGAAAAACAATCGCACGTAGCCCAGTTATCTATTAATGCAACACACTTGTCCACGCATCCCGTAAATTCGCCGAAATTAAGGTAAGAAGCCGCCGTAAGTTTAATAAACGTAACCTCGTAAAAATCATCGGGGAAGGCGAACAGACTTTCAAGGTCACCCTTAAACCGCTTTGCGATTTTCCTCAATGTCGGAATACGAACGCCTATAAGATTGACGCTGTCGTTTTTGAGAAGCCGTTTTTGAAACGTACGGTAGTCGCTATCGGCATTTTCTTCAAGTAAGTCTAAAAGCTGCCGATATTGCATTATGCCACTCCTTTTCGTCAAACCGCGTATTTGCGGGACTTGTCGACGGAAGCTTAATATAAGGAATTTGCGTATCTTCGAAATTGTCGCAAAAAATCGAATAAGCTTTACCGCCGTTTAGAATTATATACTTTATATTTGAATTTTGCAACAAACTTTTGATGTCTGCGACTTTAAAATTTTTAATTGTTTCATCCTTAGACCCTACGATTTCACATTCCGTAACTATATCCCACAACGCGATACGGTGTTTTTTCAAAAAACAAAGCTTGTCCTCAACAGTTTGCGGCGTTTCTTCTCCGAAATGCGAGCCAAATACGCGCCAAAACCGGTTTTGCTTGTTGCCGTAATAAAACTGCACCTCTCGGCTTTTAACCGAAGGAAAGCTGCCCAAAACAAGCAACACACTATTACCGTCATAAACCGGTCCGAAGCCCTCTGCCTTCTCGCTCATAGCGCTAAAGGTCCGTCTACGTTTCCGACAACCGCCAAAGCAAGCTTGTCGCGGTTAAAATTGAGCTCGGTCGCAGCCATTACGTCGTCAAGCGTGACGGAAGTAATTCTGTTTACGCGCTCCTCGAAGTCGTAAACCTTACCGCTGTATGCAAGCTCTTTGCCGTATAAAAGCATTTGCGAGCTCGTGCTTTCCTGTGCAAACACAAGCGAAGAAGTAAGCTGCTCCTTGCCGCGCATAAACTCTTCCTTGGATATGTTTTTGCGTTTCACGTCGTCAATACAACCGAAAACAGCGTCAACGCTTTTGCGGTAATTACCTGCATTGACGCCCGAATATACGACCAGCGAACCCGCCTCGTCGTAAGCCGAAAGATATGAATAGACGGTATATGCAAGCCCCAGTTCTTCTCTCACCTTCTGAAACAGACGCGATGACATGCTTCCGCCCAAAACCGAATTTAGTATCTGCGTAGCGTCGAAAAGCGGGTCGTACCGTTTAACCGACGGAAACGCATAACCTACGTGAATTTGTTCGATTTCCTTTTTTCTGAATAACGATTTAGCGGGGTTTTCCACTTCGACCGAAATTTTTTCCGTACTTACTGCGGGAAGCGCGGCAAAATAGCGAGCAACAAGTTCCTCGGCGTATTCAGGCCCGATATTTCCCGCCATCGAAATTACTATATTTTCAGGAGTATAGCGCCTCGACATATATTTTTGTATATCGCTGCGGGTAAATGAATTTACGTTCGAACGCGGACCGAGAATATTCCTTCCGTACCCCCTTTCGCCGTAAAATGCCTTTGACAGCAGGTCAAGACACAAATCGTCCGGGGTGTCGTCGTTCATATTTATTTCCTCGACAATTACTCCCTTTTCACGCGCAATTTCCTCGTCGGGAAAAGTACTGTTCAAAAACAGGTCCGAAAGAATTTCGAACGCTTCGCCGGCATGTCCCGTAGTTGACTTCGCGTAATAGCACGTCAAGTCTTTCGAGGTGTACGCATTCATTTGTGCGCCTATTGCGTCCATATCGTCGGAAATGCGGAAAGCAGAACGCTTTTTCGTCCCCTTGAACATCATGTGCTCGATAAAGTGCGAAATCCCATCCTCGACGTCGCTTTCAACGCTCGCGCCTGTATGGACAATTATGCCCATAGTGACGGACATAAGTCCCGGCATCTGTTTTACGATAAGCCTTAATCCGTTATCAAATTTTTTGTAATGAACCATTATTCTCCTAAATTGCGAGAAACCGTAACGGCAGTCATACCGTTATCTCTTATGTATGATAATATTTTCGGTAGAGCTGCGACGGTGCAATCCGTAGGATGCATAAGCACAAACTCGCCCGTTTTTAAATTTTTTGTCGCACGGGAAAATATCAGCTCCGCATCCTTGTCGCGCCAGTCGACTGTATCCCTGCTCCACATTATAACTCTTAAATCCATACTAAGGCAAGCGTTTAACGTAGCTTCACAAAAAGCTCCCGAAGGCGGGGCAAAAAGAGTTATGCCTGTATTGCAAATCGCGTTCAGTAGCTTTACGCTGGGGCGTATCTCTTCGAGGTTCTGTTCGACTGACATTCTCGAATGGTCTTTATGGAAATAGCCGTGACTTGCTATCTCGTGCCCGCGTTTGAATATTTCGCGCACGCAGTCCACATTATCATCAGCCCAACTACCGCCGATGAAAAATGTAGACCTCGCGCCGTAATCATCCAACGCATCAAGAATTTTAAACACGTTGTCCGTATGCTCGTACACGTTGAACATAAGGCTTACGCCATTGCCGTTTTCCGCACTGTAATAAAGGTTTGAATTTTCCTTAGATACGGTGACTGCGCGTCCGCCGAAAAATCCTACGAGCGATACCGCAGCAACTACCGCCACAAGAACCAAATTAGTAATAACGCTTAATTTTCTGCCTTTCAATAGTTTACCTCAAAAATAAAGAATATATTTATATATTATTATTTGAAAGGTGCGCGTATTACCTTAATTATTTAAGCGTTATTATAGTAACGCCCGTTTCCCCCTCGCCGTACTTGCCCAGCCTGTAACTTTCCACGTTCCTATTCTTTCTAAGGTGCTGGGAAATTGCAGCTTTCAGTCTTCCCGTCCCCACACCGTGAATAATTTTTATTTCGCTCAGATTGTCTGTTACGGCTTTATCGATAAAATTGTCGACCTCGTAAAGCGCCTCTTCGACAGTCATTCCCAATACGTTTATTTCAAGCAAGGGGCGGCTTAAAGGAATATTTCTTATTACTTTGACCTTTTCCTGCTGCTCGGAAGCCGAGCCGATTATCATTAAATCGCTCAGTCGGCAATGCATCTTCATGCTGCCGCAAATCACCTCGGCTTCACCCTTATTCGGCGATACGGCGACCACTTTGCCTTGTGTCTGCATCTTTTTTACGAACACCGTCATGCCTGCCCTTACGTTATCCTTGTCAGCGGAAACGAAATCGTTGATTTTTGCTTCGCTTTTTTCCTCCTCGTAGGAAATGCACTGCAGTTTGTTTTTGAGCGTTCTCGCCCTTATCAAATCCGACTGGCTGATTTCCTCCGCTTTGAATATGCCTTCAATTTCTTCGAGAAGTTCGTCGGCACGTTCGCAGCGCTCGGAAACTATCCTGCGGGTTTCACTGCGGGCGGAGCGGGATATTTTTTCCTTTTCGCGGTTCAACTCGTCTATCCTTTCGTTCGCGTCCTTCAGCTTTTGCTTCCATTCGATTTCAAGCGACTGCGCAAAGCGAAGCTTTTCCTCAGCTTTAATCCTGCTTGCTTCCGCGCTGGCCAAAACATTTTCAAAGCTGCGCGCCCCCTCGGACATATAGTTTAGCGCGGCGTTTAAAATCTTTTCGTCCAGTCCCAAACGCCGAGAAATAGCAAGCGCGTTGCTTGCGCCCGGCAGACCTATTTTTATACTGTAAAGCGGTTTGAGCGTGTCCGAGTCGAATTCCATGCTCGCGTTCTCTATTCTCTTATTTTCGTAAGCAAATTCTTTAAGCGGAGTAAAGTGCGTTGTTATTATCCCCTTGCAGCCGCACTCTAACAGGTGCGCTACGACTGCCTTGGCAAGCGCCTGTCCCTCGTCGGGATTTGTTCCGCCGCCGAGCTCGTCGATTAGCACCAAACTGTTTTCGGTAACCTCGTCGCAAATATTTTTGACATTCAATATGTGAGATGAAAAAGTAGATAAATTTTCCTCGATACTCTGGCTGTCTCCCACATCGCAGAACACGTTTTTAAAAACCGCTACACTGCTTCCCTCAGCTGCGGGAATAAACATACCGCACGCCGCCATAAGCGGGAACAGCCCGCACATTTTAAGAGTGACGGTCTTACCGCCCGTATTCGCTCCACTTAAAATCAAAAAGTCGTATTCTCCGCCAAGCTCGACAGACACCGGAACGGTCTTGTCTTTTTCAAGCAACGGATGCCTCCCCTTGATTAGATTAATATAGCCGTTGCCGTTTATCTGCGGCTTACTGCACTTCTTTGAATAGCAGTATTCAGCCTTTGCGAAATCCGCATCCATTTCAGCAAGTACTTCTATATCCGCAAACAGTCTTTCTTTTAAGTCTCCTATCCTTTTTGAAAGCGAACGAAGTATCGCCTCAACCTCCTCACGTTCGTCTATCGTAAGAGATATAAGCTCGTTATTCAGTTCCAACACATACTCCGGCTCGATAAAGAACGTAGCGCCCGTCTGCGAACGGTCGTGAATAAATCCGCGGACTTGATTTTTATATTCTGCCTTTACGGGAATTACATATCTGTCATTTCTGATTGTGACTATACCGTCGCGCAGATATTTCGCGTCCTTCGCCAGATAATCCGCAAGCTTTGCACGGATTTTCTCGTTCAGACTGCGGATACGGCTTCTTATCGAATAAAGGCGGTCGCTGGCAAAATCGCTGACCTGTTCGCATGAAATTATTTTTTCCGAAATATCGTCTTCAAGCGTTCTGTCAAAATACAGCCTATCCGCCTTTTGACGCATAATTACTATCTCTTCGTCATTAATCGCGTTTATACCGTCGTAAGCAAGCCGCGCGGAACGCAACAGCGCAGCGGTATCTAAAAGCTCTGCGCAAGACAGCGCCGAACCCTTTGCCGCGCGTTCTATATTGTCCTTAACATCGCCGAACTGTTCAATCTTGCCCGTGCCGTGAGTATATAAAATTTTATCGCATTCGGCAGTGCAATCTAAAAGCCTGCGAACCTCGGCAATATCTGTCGAAGGAACGCAACTTAAGACCTTTTTTTTGCCCTCTTCAAGGACGGCGTAACCGCTTGCCGAAAGAAGAATTTTATCAAGCTCTAATCTTTCCAAACTTTTAATATTCATTTCAATAAATTCCGTTAACGCTATGACCGCGCGTAAAATTCCCCGAAGCTACCGTTTCATCGACAAGCTTTCCCGCCTTACAGTTGCAGCCGTTCAAATCCGCACAGTTATACAGCTCGAACGCGCAATCCGAAATTCTATATCTACGCAAAGGAAATTTTCTGCCGTTTTCATCGGTCAGCGTATATTGTCCGCGCATATCGCAAGAAGTGCATTTTTTCTCAAACGGGCAATAAATTAAATCCATAACCTTTATTCCGCCGCCCGAAAGATAAAAGACGTTCGTATTCGAAAGTGCATCCGCTTCGCGGACGGTTAGCTCTTTTGATAGACAGATTTCGTCCGCACGGCAAAGTGACAACGCAAGGCGATTGGTAATATTGAAACCGGTGCCCGCAAACAGCTTTTTATTCCACTTCTTTGCAAGCTCAAGCCCATAATACCCGTCGCAATAAATCCCATCGAAATCCCGTACCGCAACACTCAATTTTTCTATATCCTCGCCACTTAAAAACGGCGGCAAATATAGATATTTTTCACCAGAATAACCGCAAACAGAAAAATCCGAATAATCGCTAGGCTTTAAAATGCCTAGCTGAGCCCGACTTGCCTTTAGGTCAGTTGCAATTAATGCTTCCCTACAGTTTGCATTCGGCAACATTTCGGGGATTATAATATCCGAACTGTACCGTCGGTTGCGATTTTGCGTAACAGCATCGTAATATTCCGAATACGCCGCGCGCCTTAAAGCGTTAAGCTCGGAAAGCGGAATAAATACACCGTCGGTTTCCGCGCATATTTCGGGCGCGAACGGTAACCCGTCAATCTTTTTGAAACAACGCGTTATATCGTCAACGGTAAGCGGTCTGCTGTTAGCCCGTTCAAGCTGCCGCTCACCCTTAAAAATCTTACCGTTTATTTCTACTACCGGAATATTTTCCGCCAAAAGCTCTGCCTTTACCTTGACAGGTATCAACCTTTCAAATGATAAAAGACGGCTTGTCAACGCGTTATCGGTGGTTATAAAAGCCTTGTCGCCGTTTTTCAGGCGAATTTTCGAATTTATGATATATCCGCCTTTGCACGTGCCCGCGAGAATCCCTCCGCCGATTTCGCTACCGCTTCGCAAAATTTTGCAACCGTCACCGACGGCAAAACGCGCGTTCGTTTGCAAAATATACTTTGAATTTTCCACCCTCACCGTTCCGGCAAATTCGCCTATGTGCCCCTGCACCGCAGAGGATATAAAACTTTTATCCTGACCGAACGCAAGTCCCTTGGTATAATTGCCACGATTATAGGTTCGCTTTAAATCGCTCAGCAGCCCTTCGTCGGCTTCGCTTTTTAAGACTGATTTGTAATATCGGACCGCAGCCGCAACGTATTCTGGCCGACGCATTCTCCCCTCGATTTTGAAAGATGTAACGCCCGCCGCAACATAAGCCCCTATTTTCTCGCCGACGCAAAGGTCCGAGAGCGAAAGTCTGTACGCGCTGTCTTCGAAGCCCACTCTGTCTATTGAGTATTTTTTTCTGCAAGGTTGCTTGCACCTGCCGCGATTTCCACTGTTACCGCCCGCAAAGGACGACAAATAGCACTGTCCAGAAAAGCACGTACAAAGCGCGCCCTGAACAAATACCTCCGTTTCGATTATTTTAGATATTTCCGCAATATCGGAAAGTCGTGTCTCCCTTGCTAAAATTACGCGGTCGAAACCGAATTTTTTAGCGACGGCGGCGCCGTATAAGTTGCACGTTCCCGCCTGCGTTGACAAATGCAGACGCATCTCGGAACAGCGTTCCTTTAAATATTTACCGATAAAAACATCTTGAATAATCAGCGCGTCGACGCCCGCATTCCATGCTGAAACGGCAGCGTCGAAAAAATCGTTCAGCTCGCAGTCCTTAACGACGGTATTCAGCGCAACATATACCTTAACTCCAAAGGCGCGCGCATATTTGCAAACGCTTTCAAGCTTTGCCGTATCGAAATTTTCCGCAGAGCTTCGCGCCGAAAATTTATCCAGTCCTAAATATATTGCGTCGGCACCCGCATTTATCGCGGCTTTTGCGCCGCTCTCGCCGCCGGCAGGGGCTAATATTTCAGACATAGTACTACCTGAACCCAAATTTTTCAATAACTTCTGCCACTCCGTCGCAGTCGTTAGACGCCGCAACGTAGTCTGCTGAAGCTTTAAGCTCGTCAACGGCGTTCCCAACGGCAACGCCTATCGAAGCCGTCTCTATCATAGATAAATCGTTGAGATTGTCACCAACAGCCACGGTCGAAGACATATCTACACTAAACCTTTCCGCTATGTACTTTAAAGCCGCACCCTTATTGTCCCCTTTCGGAGAAACCTCGACGAGGTGCGACGAACTGCACGTAATGTCGAACCTGCCCGAAAAATGAGTCTGCAGCAGTCTATAAAGCTGCTGCCTTTCGTCGGGGTAGACGAGAAAGGTTATTTTATTGCAGGCAAGATTATTCGCTTTTACAAACCCTGACATCGTGCCTCTCACGTTGATTGATTTTACTCCCGTAACCGATTCGTACACGGTAAGTATTTTATCGTCTGAAGGCACGCTCGTATATAGAAGCGCACCGCAATACGTGTTACTTGCATAACCGTGTTTTTCGGCAAAGGCGCAAATTTCGGCGCTGTCGCCGCAACTAAGGCTGTTTTGTCTAAAAATCGCTCCGCTTTCTACGTCAGCGATAACCGAACCCTGACAAGCAGCAACAATTCCTTTCAGGCCCAGCTCACGCACGCACGGCAAAATCGAGCATAGCATTCTGCCCGTACATACGGCAAATATACCTCCGCACGATACGTATTCGTTTATAGCTCTCCGCACGCGGTCGGAAACGGTATGATTACTGTTTAAAAGCGTTCCGTCAAAATCGGAAACGATAAGTTGTTTGTTTATCTTTCTCATAAGTTCTCGTCAAAATATTTTTTAATATTTTCGGCAATTCTCGGGCTTATGCCGCTGACTTCGGCAAGCTCATCCACGCTCGCGCTCATAATTTTATCGAGAGTGGAAAACCTTTCCATAAGTGCAATGCGCTTTGCTTTCCCCACGCCGTCAATTTCCGAAAGCACACTTGAAAGACTGTTTTTAGAATGAAGATTGCGGAAATAGGTTATCGCAAACCTATGCGCCTCGTCCCTTATTCGTTGCAGCATCTTCAACGAGAAATCGCGGTGGGGAATTTTTATGCTTTCGTCGGAATAAAGCGTGAACACTTCTTCCTCTCGCTTGGCAAGCGAAACAAGCTCGATACCTTCAATATTCATATTATGGAAAATTTCGCTCACGGCAGAAAGCTGTCCCTTGCCGCCGTCGATTATTATCAGGTCCGGCTTTTCAAACTTCTCTTCCTCTTCGGTACCCAACTTTTGCAGACGGCGCGTCAGCACCTCCTGTAATGAAGCAAAATCATTCGCACCCTCTACGGTCCTGATTTTAAACCGCCTGTAACTGTTCCTGTCCGCCTCACCGTCGATAAACACGACCATAGACCCGACCTTATCAACACCGCTCACGTTGGAAATATCGTAACATTCCATACGGCGCGGATACTTTTCAAGCTGCAAAAGCTGCTGTAAACGTATACAGGCATTAACGGTCATATCGTCACGGTGCTTTATTTTATCAATAGATTTTTCAAGATATTCCTGCGCGTTTTTACGCGCCATTTTAAGAAGCTGCGCCTTTACACCCTGCTTGACAAAAGAAATTTCTACCGACCTGTTGAACTTTTCTTTGAAGTAGCTTTCAAGAAGCTCTTTTTCGCAGAAATCCTCCACGATTATTTCCGACGGGATTTCATGGTTTGAATAGTACTGCACTATAAACGCGGTCAGCGCTTCGGCGTCGGAAATATGCGCTTCATCCAAAGCGAAATTATTGCCGCCCTGCATTATACCCTTACGCGTAACAAGTATGTTTACGGCGGAATACAGTCCGTTGGAGGCGTATGCAATTATATCAGCATCTATAAAATTCGACAGCGCGGTTATTCTCTTCGCCTCTAATTTAGTCAGCATTGCAAGCTTGTTTTTGTATTCGAGGGCGAGCTCGAAATTTTCGTTATCGGAAGCAGAAAACATTTTACTTTTCAAAAGCGCTTCCGCTTCTTTGTAATTTCCGTCTAAAAAGGCAACCGCTTTTTTAACCTGCTTCGAGTATTCCTCTTTATCTACGCGGTGCGCGCACGGCGCGGTACAGCGCTTTATGTGATAGTTAAGACATTCGCGCTTGGGCTTAGAGTTTATCTGAGTATGACAAAGTCTCACGCTGAAGGAAAGCTGAAGAGTGTCAAGAATTTCTTTACAGCTTATACCGCCCATATACGGACCGAAATATTTACAGCCGTCCCTTTTTAACTTGCGTGTTACGCTGAAATCGGGAAAATCTTCTTTAAGGTTCACCTTGATATACGGGTAGGTTTTATCGTCTTTTAACAGTATGTTATATTTCGGTTTATATTTCTTTATCAGATTGTTTTCAAGCGCAAGCGCGTCAATTTCCGTATTTGTTATTATATAGTTGAAATTGGCTATATTTTCAACCATTTTCATAACTTTTTCGGGCTTGGGCGAATTGTGAAAATACTGACGCACCCTGTTTTTGAGTACGCGCGCCTTTCCTACGTAAATCACGTTTTGATATTTATCCAGCATAATATAAACGCCGGGGTTTTCAGGAAGAAGCTTCAGTTTTTCCTTTATTACGTCCATACTGATTAGTATAACACATTTACTGATTTTTTGCAATAAAAAGAGGGCGGATATACCGCCCTCTGCCGCCACAAAATTTTTCAGTTATTTAACTCGGTTCACAACTCCCGAAAAAAGAGTGTTATCGTATCGGTCGGTCAAAATAAAACCGAACGCTCTGTCGACCGCGAAGTCGAAATAAATGTTTTCGTAAGCCGGCGGAGGCGACGAGCCGTCCATTCCGATTATTGTTACCGCCGCTCCTTCTACACCGGTTTTATCAACTTCGAGCTTAGTTACGTGTTTTACTTCCTCGCAATAAACATCGTCGTGAGTGAGTGACGTAAAATCGCATTGTCCTCTGTTGAATAATTTATTAATACCCATTTCTTTAAGATGTTCTTTAACGTCCGCGTCGTATGACGACGAAAATTCGGGAAACAGGCACCGTGTGAAATATTTGATTTTATTGACCTCGTCAACCGCATTGTAGTCGGTTAACGAGTTTACTTCCGACACTGTTTCTTCCGTGAACAGGTCGTTTACAGTATAGCCGTCTTTGGGCAGTATAAACTTTATTTTGTTGCCGTTTTCGGTAGATGCAAAAAAAGTCTTATATTTATCGCCCTCATAAACTTTTCCTGCACTGTAATTACCCTGTAACAATTTTAAATCCGTTTTAGTTGCGTCGGCATTTTCAAAGCTGTACAAACGGTCCGTATAAAGCAAATCATCGCCGCAACCATTCCATATATCCTTTAAATAGAGAGTGTTTATCAGTGCAAATTCCGTCAAATTGCTCAGACGGAAATCTTTGTCGATAAGCCCCCTCGTCTCGTCCTTTACAAACTTTCTGACTGCGGCGTTTGCTGCGGCATTATCATTAAAGAAATCCGTTTTATACGAGTAGCAGAAAAATTTATCTGCAAGCGCACCGATACAGTCGTCGCTTACCACAGCGCGCTTATCAATCCAGATTGAGTTACTTAAAGAAATAAGCCCGCTAGTCTTGCCGCCGTTAGTATATTCAGCAAATAGTGAACGATAATAATCCGAAAATCCTTCGGCAAGCTGCCCGTAGTTAACCCCCAAAGCAGACAGAATTTCAGAGCGAGTGTCGCCGCCGGCGCACTGCGCTGCGAGCGACAACGCCATGTAAACGGATACGGGCGCAACTGAAAAATTTTCATCTTCTTTATAATCTCTATACGCAAGCGAAGCAAACTTCGCCGCAAACGATTCGGCGCTGCGGGACAAAACCTGCACCGATTGCGAATTTCTTTTCGTATATTCCAGCGTGGTTGCCTTCTTGGGCGCCCCTAAAAGGTCAGCCCTGCCCGCTCCGCACGCCGTCGCGCCTAACGCGCACACAGCTGCGCACGACGCAACGAGTAAGCTTTTAAAAACTTTTTTCATAACAGCCCCCCATTTATTTCTATCTTATATACACCTCGACAAAGGATTTTTCCGGTGCGTTTCAAATAAATATCCGCAAAATTCTTCTAACACCGTTTTTTTCCGAGTTTTCAAGAATAAAACAGCGCCTGTAATCGCCATAATAAGATTCGGCAATAAAGCCCTTCGCATAGGTTTTAAACTTAACCGTAACACTATCAAGCGAATACTCGTCGGAATAACTTTTAAAATCTTTAAGCACGTCTACGACGTATCCGTCGTTATAAAGCGTATAAACGGTACATTGCGAGCCGTATACCGAATACCTCTCTTCTGAAATTATAGCCTCGTTTTCTAAAAAATATTTTATATGCGATTTATATTTTACGGCTTCTGTTTCCCAAGGCGATTGCTCTATAACCCACTTTTCGAGGTCGCTTAGGTAAATGAAATTCGGCGTAGACGTATCGCCGTCATCGCTCACAAAATCGTCGCAACCGAAGTCGTTGTTTATACGTGAAGAAAGGGCTACGGGCAAAACGAAAGCAAGGCACAGTGCAAAACTTGCCGCACACGCAAGCACGGTTCTAAAATTAATTTCACGCGTCGTGTAACGCTTACCCTGCGCAATTTCTGCGCGGGCCCGGTCAAGCACACCGTCAGACACTGCAACATCCGATAGCTTTTCTTCTATTTTTTTCAATTTCTTTCTTTTTCATTCTCATAGCTATATACACCGTAAATAACGACTGAGTTCGGGTTAAAGTAAAATGTTTTTTACTTTTGCGAGTATTTTTTGAAGCTGCGCGTGCACTGCCGATTTCCCTTTGCCGAGCGCGTCTGCAACTTCCGAAATCGTCTTTCTTTCAAAAAAATACATATACACTATTTGCCGCTCCGCGTCCGACAACACCGAAACCGCCTGTTCCACCGCAACGCGGTTTATCAGTCCGTCGAAGCTATCGTAAGCAGGTACGCGGTCAAGCGACCCGACGGGTTTAAATTTCCTGTTTAAGTTAAGTGCAGTGTTCTTCGTAATTTCGTAAAGCCAGTTGTAGCCGTTTTTAGCCTTGTCGAAGCGTGGCGCTCCATTAACAGCTTTAAGATAGGTTTCGCTGAGCACGTCCTCTGCGCAGCTCTTATCTATGAGGTAGGTCTTTGCTACGTACAGCAAAGGTTTTTTGGTCAGTTCGAACAGTACTTCAAGCGCACGGTCGTCACCCTGCGCTATTTTTACAATAAGCTTATTTATCTTTTTAACTAACCTGTCGCCATACATATTTTTATATTATTTAAAACAATCCACCCGCAAACTTCGGGTGGTGTTTTAATCGTTATTTTCAGTACTTTTGTCGATATACTTATCCAGCAATGACATACCTATCTTTTTGCCTATCCCCATAATTCGGGATTTTACCGTCTGGGGCTGCTTTTCTTCCTCTTCAATACTGCCTTCCAAATTCAAGTCCCTGCAAGGGTCGAAGGTAACATAACCGCACTCCGCCGCGTACGCGAAAACTGTTTTCAAAATACCTTCTACAAGCTGTTTGTCCTCCTCCGCGGCAGCGTCGACCACGCCGAGAAGCTGCACGGGCTTAATAGCCGTAATATACTTGCCGCCTATTTCTGGAATTATAAACGTATCCAGACAGACCCCTATAGAATCGTAGTACTTTTTCGAAACGCGCTTTACTGATAGCTTGTCACTGCCTGAGGTCAAAGTCTGCTCGTACCATTCCAACGCAACGGTTGCAAAACGGTATTTAACCTTTACCGGTGAAAGTAACCAACGCGCAAGTTTTCCGAGCCCGCCGAAAAACAGTGGCAGCACCTGTACTATAAGACAGACTATAGAAAAGATAATAAGCAGAATATCAAACGCAACGTACTTTGCTGCATACTGCTCTCCCCCCATAACGAACACCAGCGCCGCAATGGTTATGGCTATCGATGCAATACGTACCGCAAGACGGAAGTACGACATCATACGCTTGAAGCGTTTGATGTTTTTTGCTTTGGCTTTTATGCTGCACATCGTTATAATAAACATAGTTATAAACAGAACCGCATAAACTCCGAGCAGGCAGTACATTACAATATCCTCGGTCAAGCTCAGCTTACCGAGCAATCCCGTGCCGAGAATATACGCCACATATACGAGCGTAAATACAAGGCTAAACGACATAGTTAAAAGATTTAACCGGCGCGAAATAACGGCGCGGTTATTATAAATATTCTTTATTACACTGCGGATATCGTAGACATCTTTCGCAAGCGTAAAGGTTTCTTCGGCATTAATCTTATGCCTGATATTTACTTTTTCTTCGTTCTTCTCTTCTTCCATAATGCGATTATATCATATCTCCATACTCGTTGTAAAACTTATCCAACTGGAATTTTATAACTTCGAGCTTTTTTATAAGTTCATTCACTTTGACGTAATCGGCGGTAATTTCCGGATTGGCAAGCGCGCCGTTAATCTCGCGTTCGGCAGCCTCGTATTCCGCAATGTCCGCTTCCAGCTTTTTCAAACGCTGTTTTCTGCGCTCTTCATCGGCTCGGTCCTTTGCGGAACGGTGACACGACGGTTTTTTTTCAACGGCGGGCGTAGGCTCTGCTTTTATCCGCTTTACAGCGTTGTAGCTTTCGTAGCCGCCCTCGTAGCTCTCAAGCCTGCCGTTTTCGATTTCCGCAACCCTTTCGGCAAGCGATGAAATAAAATATCTGTCGTGCGAAACGAATATAAGCGTCCCGTCGAATTGCTTTAAAGCCGCCTCTAAACCCTCGCGGGCGGGCAGGTCGAGATGGTTGGTCGGCTCGTCGAGTAAAAGGACGTTGCCCCTATCACATTCGAGTATGCAAAGCGCAAGTTTTGCCCTCTCGCCACCCGAAAGCGAGCTTACCTTTTTCTGCATATCCTCTGCAAACAGTCCGCAACGCGCAAGTGCGTTGCGCACCTCTGTCTGCGTGTAGCCAACGTGCCTTTCCCAAAGCTCGGCAAGCACCGTGTTTTCACCGTTAAGGTTCGCAGACTCTTGGTCGTAAAAAGCGTATTTTACAAATCTGCCTGATTTTACAGCGTTGTTGCCACCTATAATTTCTTTTAAAAGCGTGCTTTTACCCGCTCCGTTTTCTCCCACAATGGCGATTTTATCACCTCGATTCACACTGAGGTTGCCATCCGATATAAGCTTTTTATCGCCACGTACGAGATTGAGTCCCGAAATTTCCAAAACCTGTTCATAGGGCTGTACGTCGTATTCGAAGCAAAACGAAGGCGGTTTTTGCGGAGGCAGAGGCTTTTCTGCAATTTCCATTTTTTCAAGCTGCTTTACTCTGCTCTGCGCAGATTTCGCCGTAGAAGCGCGCGCAAGATTTCTGTCCACGTAGTCCTGCAATTTGGCGCGCTCCTCCTGCTGCGCCTCGTAATCCTTCATTAAACGCGCAAATCTTTCCGCTTTGAGGATTTTATATTTGGAATAGTTGCCCGCAAATGAAGTCAGGCGTTTACGCTCGATTTCAAGTATGCGCGAAACCGTTTTGTCGAGAAGATATCTGTCGTGCGATACCACTAAAATAGCGCCCTTGAAGCTCTGCAAATAGTCTTCCAGCCAGAACAGCGTAGCTATATCAAGGTGGTTTGTAGGCTCGTCCAAAATAAGCAAATCTGGACTTTCAAGCAAAAGCCGAGCAAGCTTTAAACGCGTTTTTTCTCCACCGGAAAGCGTATCTATAACCCTGTCGTACATCTTTGCAAAGCCCATTCCGTTTAAAACCGTTTTAATTTTCACATCTACATTAAAGCAGTCGTGCGCGGCTACGTACTTATTGAGGCTTTCTATTTTCGCGGAAAGCACATCGTATTCGCGGCTTTGGAAAGCGGCAAGCGCAAGTTCGGCAGAAAGCGCGGAAAGCTTTTCCACCGCGTTCAGCTCTTCCCTGAATATTTCAAGCATTTCCGCATAAACGGTGTTACCGCTTTCATACCCGCCGTTCTGCTCTAAATAGCCGATTTTAAGTCCGTTTTTCCTTGAAATAATGCCGGCGTCCGCATCAAGACCGCCGAGAATAAGCTTTATTAGCGTGGTCTTCCCCTCGCCGTTGGCGCCTATCAGCCCGACACGCTCGCCCTCGTTGAGCGCGAACGATACGTTTTCAAATATTAAGTTTCCTCCGTAGCCAAACGCTACGCTGTCAAGAGTTATCAGCATATTTAAAAATCCCATTCAGGAATGTACGACATGTGCGAGCTGTCCAAATCCTGTAAGAATACGTTTTTAAGCCCATATTCCTCTACTGCCGACAGTACCCGGCTATATTCGCGTTTGGTTATCGAGCGCTGCAATTCCCTATAGTTTTCTATTTCGCCAAACGGCGTATATTGCCCCATTAAGCTGAAGTATACGCTTTTTGGAAGCGTTGAAACGAACTTTACGATATTTACGGAATCGTATGAGGCAAGCGGCAGCACGAGATGACGCACTATACAGCCCGAAAGCATTTTTCCGTCACGACGCATTTTCAGCGGCTTATCCGCCATAAGCTCTATCGCAGGCAAAGCATATCTCGCGTAATCGCCGCGCCCCGTATAGCGCTTTGAAAGCGCAGAATCGATAAACTTCAAATCGGGCAAAAAAATATCGACAAATCTGTCCGCCCGTTTAAGATTTTCCACCGTTTCGTATCCGTGCGTATTATATACGATAGGAACCTTCGGTCTGTAATTTTCAAGCGCAAGCTCTATGTCTGACAAATAATGCGTCGGATTTACAAGGTTTATATTTTCCGCCCCCGCATCTTCAAGGCTTTTAAAAATATCAGCAAGCTCTTTTACGGTTACGTCCTTTCCGCGCGTATTTCTCGACAATTCAAAATTCTGACAGAATACGCATTTCAGCGAACAGCCGCAAAAAAATACGCAGCCACTGCCTTTTTCAAAGGATATAGGCGGCTCCTCGAAAGGGTGCAGATAATATTTTGCTATACGTACTCCCTCAACTCCGCAGTACCCGCTTTTAAGTTGTCTGTCCGCCCCGCACGATACGGGACACTGCGCACATTTCATAAGGATATTATAATTTAAACGGCGAATAATTGCAAGTTTTGTTTGACATTATTTGTTTTTTATGTTATATTGATTAAAACCTATAAAGAGTGTGCGAGAGAACGGCTCTTAGACCACACAGCAACCTGCAACGCAAGGTGCTAACGCCGAGGACTATGGGAATTATAAAGTTACTTAACCCCGCTCGGCAGAGTGGGGTTTAATACATTTTAAGAGGAAACTTATGAAAAAATTATTTACAAGCGAAAGCGTAACCGAGGGACACCCCGACAAACTCTGCGACGCGATTTCAGATTCAATAGTCGACGAAATTTATAAAAATGATAATACCGCAAGATGCGCGGTAGAATGTTGCGCTGCATACGACAGACTGATTATTATGGGCGAGGTAACAACAACCGCCTCAGTCGATTACGAGGCAATCGCGCGCCGAACCATAAAGGAAATAGGTTACAACTTCGGGTCTTTTGCCTACGATAAGGTAAACGTCACCGTTGCTATACACAACCAAAGCCCCGACATTGCTATGGGCGTTGACAGCTCGTTGGAAAATAAAAACGGCGGCGATGCCGAAGACTTGCTTGGGGCGGGTGACCAAGGAATGATGTTCGGTTATGCCTGCCGTGAAACCGAAGAGCTTATGCCCCTTCCCATTGCACTCTCTCATAAGCTTGCCGAATGTCTGGCAAAAGCAAGAAAAACGGGACTTCTGCCCTACTTGCGCCCCGACGGAAAAACTCAGGTTACCGTCGAATATGACGGTAAAACGCCAAAGCGCATAGACACCGTAGTGGTATCTGCGCAGCACGACGGCGCAGTAAAGCAAAGTACGCTTAAAGAGGACTTGAAAAAATACGTTATTGCCAATCTGCCATCAAAGCTTCTCGATAACGATACCAAATTTTTCATTAATCCTACGGGACGGTTCGAGATAGGCGGTCCGGAGGGCGACAGCGGACTGACGGGAAGAAAGATTATAGTAGATACATACGGCGGAAGATGCGCGCACGGCGGCGGTGCATTTTCGGGAAAGGACCCTACAAAGGTTGACCGTTCGGCAGCGTATATGGCAAGATATATATGCAAAAACGTAGTTGCCGCCGGACTTGCGGACGAAATCGAATTGCAGGTTGCTTACGCGATTGGCGTTTCGCGCCCCGTTTCCGTTTTCGTAGACACGTTCGGCACCGGCAAACTTCCCGACGACGAAATCGCCGATATAGTCACAAATGAATTCGACTTACGCCCTTACGCAATTATTAAACAGTTGGGACTGCGCGCCCCCATTTACAGGCAAACC
>CATJZR010000066.1 GCA_949745625.1 uncultured Eubacteriales bacterium
AAAAGCGCGCGGGGCTTGCTTATTATGCGAGGCTTGCTTATGCAAAAAAGTCATATCGGGATAGTTTTCGCCGACGCCCTTCGCCGAAAACACGAGCCTATTAGTATACCGCACACGAATACCGATGCGCCGAGCGTCCAGCCCAAGACCTGCGCCCAGACGGGATAACCGCCGTATATGCCGCGGTCAATGAATATTAAGTGGAATACCCCCCAGGCGAACAGCACGCCGAGCACCGAGGGGCTTAAATATTTCAAGGAAAAAACCAGCGGTCTTTGCCCCATTTTCAGTCTGCCCGAATAGCGGTTTATTTCTCCCGCGAGGTTTATCTTTTTGGCGTTTGCACCCAAGAGAGCGCACTCGAACACCCCCAAAAGCAGTATGTTGAAGTAATTCAGAAAATGGTCGGCAACGTCAAGCACGATGGGGCCCGCATCAGTCGAGAACACTACGCATATCGCGGCGCCGACTAAAGTAACGGCAAACACAAGCTTTTTTTTGTTTAGCGAAAATTTGTCTGCAAGCGGGTTTGCCGCAGCCTCCACCATCGACGCGGACGACTGCAACGCCATCATTGCAAGCGAGGCGTAAAACAGCAGCCCCGCTATTGAATTAAGCGCAGTGTTGCCTGCGCCGAACAACTGGGTCAGCGCAACGGGATAAACCATAAACGCAGTAACTATGCCCGAGCTGGAAAACGAGTTTTCCAGTCCGCAGCCGTAAAGCGTTGTGAACAGTACTACCGCCGACAGCACCGAAACGAGAAAATCCGACAGCGCGATAATAAGGCTGTCTTTAAGCACACTTTCGCCGTCGGGAAGATACGCCCCGTAAGCAGGCATTATCCCCACTAAAACCGACAGAGAAAAGAACACCTGCCCTACTGCGCTAAGCCATAGTTCGGCATCGGCAAGCGCGGAAAAGTCGGGAACAAACAGTGCGTGCAGCGCCTCGAGGCTGTTTGAATATATAAGCCCGCGCACCGCCATTACGGTCAGCAGTCCGACGGGGATAAGCACCGTAAACTTTGCAGTTTTCGAAAGCGAGTCCGCGCCGTTTCTCAGGCAAAAAAACATCATCAGCCACGCCGCAACGATACAAACCAGCACTAACGGCGAAACCCCGCGGTGCAGCACGTTTTCGAAAAAATAACCTCCCGTTTCGGCGCGCGTCATAGAGGTTGAATTAATGCAAAGCGGAACTATCTTTATCAGCATTGCGATTATCCAGCCGAGCATACCCGCGTACAGCACCGCCACCCCCAGCGAGTTGAGGCACGACGCCCAGCCGAGCCCCTCCGCCTTTTTATGGAGGCTTGCCATACACTTAGGCGCGCCCGCGCGCAGCTTTCTGCCCAATGCGATTTCCGCGTTGAGCACGGGTATACCTATAAGTACAAGCGCGACAATATATATAAACATAAAAGTCCCGCCGCCGTATTTCGCGCATAGCCCGGGAAACCTTAACGAATCGCCCAGCCCCACCGCCGCACCCACGCACGCGAGTATGAACCCTCCGCGCGATGAAAATCTGTCCTTTGCCATATGCTCTATTATATAGTCGATTATGCCGAAAAAGAACGACGCGGAAATTTCCGCGCCGTTCAAATACCTTTATTCTTTGTCGCCGTGTTTTAACGAATATACTATATTCCAGATAACTCCCGTTACAAACATAATCGAAAACGCAACGGTTGCTATTAGGCTAAGTCCAATAGCAGTCTCCAATACAGCGGGTTCAATTGAAAAAAAAATCGTTTTACTTTCTTCCACTGCGCCACTCGTACTATGAAAAATACGAATATCCGAATAAAAAATGAACACTTCTACCATAAGCAATATGAATGAAACAAATGCAGGCCAAATCATTTTAAGCAGCATGTCAATTATTCTTTTCATATATTATTATTCCTCCATTGAATTAATTGCTTAAACCATACCGTTACAAAAACCGTAAATATCTTTATATTCGCCTGCCCTTACAAACAAATCAGCTGTTCCCGTATTTGTTTTCGCCGAGCTAAAGACTTTATCTACAACAAATTTATAATTTAAAATTAACCTGAACTCACCGATAAACATATCGGCGCGAGAATTGCTAATTTCAAACATACAGTGAAACATTTAGTTTTAATTTTACCCATCGGTCTGCCCCCTCTTTATCTTTGCCTTAATTATATCACTGAATTTTGTAAAATCAAGCAAGTTTTCTTTACATCCGCGCAATTTTATCTTACTTCGGCTTTTTGCCCTGAAAACTTAGTTATAGCCTTCCCCTCAAAGGGAAGGCTATAAGTCGTTTATTCGTAATACAGTCCGAGTATGATTGCGAAAAATACAAGCAAAGCTACGATAGGTATACCTATAACAATTCCGCAGGTTATAAGCGCGATTTTACCGCGCGAATATTTTTTTGACTTTTGTTCTGCCTGTTTCACGGGGTTTCCCTCCGCTATCGATAAATCTTCCTTATCCCCATATCGATTTGCTGAAATTTCCTCAAAAAGAAAATACTCGGGCTTAACCTTAAAATACTGACAAAGCAACTTAAATTTGTCGGCCTTAGGGCTTGAAATATCATTTTCCCATTGGGAAACAGACTGACGGGTTACCCCCAATTTTTCCGCAAGCTCTTCCTGCGTTGTTCCCGTCTCTTTTCTTAAAGCTTCTATCTTTTTTCCTAAACTGTACACAAGCCACCTATTCCAAAGCTTTTAATTTTTTGATACATTTGCGAACGTATATAAGCACGAAGGCAAGCACGGTAAGCATAGCTATAAATACGCCCAGCGACACACCCAAACCGATAAGTCCGTAAATCGCCCTGTCTGCGCATATAAGAAGTATCAGCGAAACCGCGGGCAGCGCGACAGCGCAAACCGCCGTTACAATCACCGATATTTTTAAAATTTTAAGGGCGCGTTCCGCCTTTGCGGACAGCTTCTCCGCGCACTGCTGTTTTTCATTTTCTTCCATAATTTAATAAACCTATTTTATACTGCTTGATAAAATTGCGAGGTTTGCCGCAACGTCTATCTGCCTTACCTCAACCCCTTCGGGGGTTTTTAAAGTTGTGGGGGCAAAGCTTAAAATTGCTTTAACTCCGCTTTCCACCAACAAATCGGCAACGGGCTGCGCGTATTTTGCAGGCACGCAGATAATTGCAAGTTTTGCGCCCAATCGTTCGATTTGGCTTTTAGCCTCATTGATATCATAAATCGGTTTGCCCGACTGAGAAACGCCGAGCTTGTCCGAATCGCTATCGAACGCGGCAACAATTTCAATGCCGTAATATCCGAAACCGCCGTAATCTAAAATAGCTTTCCCTACCGCGCCGTAACCCACGATAACCGCGTGACGCTTGCCGTTATAACACAAAAATTCTTCTATCGCGGAGATAAGCTCCTCCCTGACGTAGCCGACGCGCGGTCTGCCGACGGCAGCGGTAAACGCCAAATCTTTACGGACAAGCACTTCGCCAAGTCCCAAAGCCTCAGCAATATGCCCTGAAGATACAAATTTTTCCGTCGCGGGCATACCTTTTAAATAGTTTAAATATACAGGCATTCTCTGCAACGAAATCAACGGAAGTTCTTTATACATAATTACTCCTTATTAAAGCCAAAGCGCAGCCGCGCCGAACGAACCGGCCGCCGAACCGAGTTTTGCCGTAGTAACCAGAACCGGAGCGTAACTTGCGGCAAATACTTCCCTGTCGAGAATTTTTTGCAAAGGCTCGGTCAGCCTTGCCCCCTCTTTTGATATTCCGCCGCCAAGCATAATTACTTCGGGGCGGAACGCGTTTGCAAGATTTACAAGTCCGCACGCAAGATATTCCACATACCAGTTCACTACCCTCTTTGCCGAAAGGTCGGTATCAGAAAACTCGAATGCGGTTTTGCCCGTCACCGTTTCAGAGGTATATTTACTCCACATAGACGAACCGGTGTCCTCTTCCATTGCCCACTTTGTACGGCGTTTAAGCGCTGTTGCCGACGAATATGCTTCGAAACAGCCGAAACGTCCGCAAGAACATTGCGCTCCGCCGTATTTTATTACTGTGTGACCTATTTCCGCCCCTGCCGACTTGTTGCCCTCGAAAAGCTTCCCGTCGATGACTATTCCGCCCCCGACGCCGGTGCCGAGCGTAACCAAAATACTGTTTTTATAATTTTTCCCCGCGCCGAACTTCGCCTCGCCAAGCGCCGCGGCGTTTGCGTCGTTTGTTATTTTTATGGGCAGCGCAATTTTTTCATTAAGTTTTTTGACCAGAGGAAAATCAGCCAAGCCGAGATTGCTTGCCAAAACGACTACACCGTTCCGAGAGTCTATCACCCCTGCACAACCTATCCCCACACCGACTATTTTTTCCTTGTTAAGCTTCATTAAACGGTTGCAAAGCACAGCCATTCCGTTAATTATGTCCTCACCCTTGACGGTAGTAACGCTGTCCTCACCGTAAAGCTTGCCGTTTTCATCTATGACGGCCCCTTTGATAGTCGTTCCCCCTACGTCAAGTCCTATGTAAAGCGCCATTTTAAAGCCCCCTTTAATTGATATTTTATTATCTATTATACTATCTATTGTATTCGTTGTCAAGATTAATATCGGAAGAGGCGGAACGCCTCTTCCGATATACTTAAATTATTAAGCAGTTGCCGCGTCGGGGAAAAATTCCTGCTTTGCCCAGGCAGGCAGATATTGCTGATAATTTCTGAAAACAAACACTTTCGATTCGTGCAGTTTGAAATTCTCTTCGCCCGTGACCCTGTTTTCAAAGTCCTTCTTTTCCTCGTTCCAGACAGGACTTCCGCCCGTCAGCGATAAATCGTAATATCCCTTGCGCGGAGTCGAGCCCTCAAACGTAAAGTCGTCCTCGCCGTATGAGGTGAATTTCATAGTACCGTTAACCATATTCCAGTAAACGTTCAGGTTAACCGAAATATTCGGGGCCTTGTAAATTCTTTCTATCGCGCCGGCAATGGGGTGGCCTTTTGCACCGTTCAGGTTGTAAGTGACGTCCTCTGACGGTTGCGTCCAGTTATACCCGTAGCTGCTTGCGCGTGCCGCGGAAATCGCCACTGCCTTGGGATTGAGAGTATCCAAAAGCTCCTGCGAATTAGACCCGTGCGAGCCGTGGTGCGACGCCTTATAAAGCGTTACGTTGGGCAGAGCCTCGTTGAGAAGCAGCTGCTTTTCCGATTCCGATGTAAGGTCGCCTGCCGTAAAAAATCTGAATTGCCTGTACGTAAACATCGTAGCAAGGGAATGGGGGTTGCTTGCGCCCGATTCGCTGTTGCCTATATAGTTGCCCGTATTCAGAATTTCAACATACAGCTCGTCGGTCAGATAGTAGCGGTTTACCGCGCCGCCTGTCTGGTTCGCGCAGTCGTAAGCGGAATGATACTGCATACCCTTGGGAATATACTTATCCCGAGTTGCCTTTACGTTGCCGCTGCCCACGCCGCCGTAATCTATCATAAGCGATATGTCCGCAACGCCGTCAAGGGCGTTGGCTATGCCGTCGATATGGTCGCCGTCGCTATGCGAAACCATAAACAAATCCAGTCTGTCGTCGGCAACCTTTTCTTTGAGAAACTGATTGATATAAGTGCCGTCAAGCTGCCAGCCGGCGTCAATAAGCACCTCCACGTTGCCCTTTTTTATAAATATCGAATCCGCGTATATCTGCGTCATCTCGATAAAGTATACTTCCAAAGGCTCGTCCTTGCCCTCGTTGCCTATGAATATGGGGTCATCCGCGCTCTTTCCGCTGCCTACGCCGAGCTGTTCGACCTTCTGCTTTGCAACTATAAACACGCTGTCGCTTGCGCCGCCGACCTCAGCCGTGATTATCGCGGTACCCTCGCCCTTTACCGTAACGGTACCCGTTTCCACGGAAGCAATATCGGGCTTAGAGCTGGTCCAACCGACATTCGGCGCAGAGCCGTCGCTCGCCTTTACCGTAAGCGCAATACTGTCGCCGACGAAGGCGTTAAGCTCGTCCACAGCATAGCCGTCCTTCGTTATCTCTATTGAAATCGGGTTTTGCGCTGCGTTTCCGCAGGCAGGCATTATCAGAAGACAGAGAGCAATAGCTGCCGCTATCATTACAAATAGTATTCTCTTTTTCATAATCGTAAACCTACTTGTACAGTCTGATATTGTCTATATTGACGTTGCCGTTACCGCTTACTACGCAAATTCTTACGTTCTTCGCCCCCTCGGCAAGAACTATTCTGCACGTCGAAAGCTCGTACGAGTTAACGACCACGGTCATTCCGCATTCCAGCCACTCGTTGCCGTCCGCCATTTTATACATAACCGTAACGACCGTTCCGTGCGACTGCGAGCCGTACGTAGCCACGTCGAATTCAACATAGTTGTATTCGCCTGCTACGGTAGTTTCCACCTTACCCTGTTTTGCGCTCATTCTGCCTGCAAACGTACCGTCGGTATGGTCGCCGCCTGCCGCGGAGGAAATAAGCGTTCCCGTCAGTATCCAGTCGTTGCCGCCGAGCGTGACGGTATTCGCCGCGTCTACGCCCTCGCCCGTATCCTTATTTGTATAGCCGGGCTTCGTTGCCGACTGTCCGTACTGGTTGGGCTCCTCAGCGTCCTCGAAGTCAAGCTCTAACAGCTTTTCCGCATTGAAAGTCGAACCTGCCACGTTTACTTTAAATTCCTTGGTTGCCGTAGCAGTAGAATCCTCGTTATGCGTTAATGTAGCCGTAAGCGTAACTATCGTATCCTTTTCGGGGTGAGTCACCGCGCCGTCGTTTGCGATGACTGCGGCGTTATCACTGCGCCAGGCAATGCTTACGTCCGCAAACGCATCCGATACCGTGGGAAGTTTAATCGATAAATCGTCAGCCTTTATAAAGCCGGACACAGTAAGCGCGTCCTTCACTATATTTACCTTTGCTATGGGAGTAGGCTCGCTGACGGTTATATCGTCCGCGCTGTAAATAAGCACCTGCGGCGCCTTGAAGTTTCCGTTGCCGTAATGAGTCAGAACGCCCTTGAAGTCTATCGTGACGCCTGCAAGCGCTGCGGATAATTTCGCATTGATAGCCGTAAGCACGCTGCTTTCGAGATTGCCGGCGTCTACACGCAGGGTGGTATCCTTTCCGTTTACGGTTACGTTTACGCTGTATGCTTTTGTCGACGTGGTGGGCGTAACCGTTACTGTCGCCGTACCCGTTACCACCGCTCCGTGATAAGCCATAGTCGCTTCCTGCGACGAAACGTCCTTGTCGTCCAAGCTTGTTTCGGTTGCGGTAATACGCTCATCGAGCGCCTCGAAATACTCGACGTCGATGATTTCGTGCGCACCGGTACGGTACAGCCTCTTGCTGCCGCCCACGGCGTACACCTTACCCACCTCGACCGCAAATTGCGCCGAGTCCTGCCCGAAAACGTAGTAAGCGTCCTGTCCGTTCTGTATGTAATATGAAACCGAACCGCCACCGCTCGACGCGATATAAGTTACCGCGCCCTTTACCTTGAGGTTGGTTCCGTTTTCCGCTTCGAGATACTCTGCGTGAGTAGAGAAGGGAAGTTTGCCGTAGTCTGTCGACGGCGTCGTGCCGCCCTCTACGACCGTCAGCTTAATAGACTTCGTAACCGCAGCCGCGTTCTTTGCCGTTGCCGTAACGGTTACTTCGCCCAACTTAACTCCCGTAACTACGCCGTTCGAAACCGTAGCGGTCTGAGCGTCGCTCGTCGCCCAGATAACTTCCTGCGATGCGGTCGCAGGGCTTACCGTTGCGTTTACTTTCAGCGTAGAACCTATACCGACCTCCGTCGCGTTACCTGCGGTTGTAAGCGTTATGGATTTCGGCGTATTGTCTACGACTGGCGTCGACGGGGTTATAACCAGTGCAAAATCTTTTTTAATTTCGGCATTTGCCGTACTTTTTGCCGTAATAATTACGTTGCCCGCAGCCTTAGCCGTAACGAGCCCTGCAT
>CATJZR010000067.1 GCA_949745625.1 uncultured Eubacteriales bacterium
AATTCTGTCGGGTAATGTATCGCGTCTACGTAGCGGTATAGATGATTGTAAATATACTTGTAAACACAGTTATTCGCTAGCAACGACTTGTTCAGACCGACGTAGCCCGTCATATTTTCCGCCTGCATGTGGAAACCTGCCGTAATAGGCACCTCTGCGCCGCGAGCAAATTTAGCAGCAGCTAAACCGAGACTAAGCGGCAACATAATATGCACGCAGTCACAGCAGTCCAGCGCCTTGGCAATAACGGAAGCATCGCCCTTTGCAAGCGTAACGCCTACCTTTGCCACAAAACCGTTCAACCGTCTGCCCAAGCTTCTGTTGGGTACTACGAAATAATTTTCTTCACCCTGCTTGCTTTGGTCTGCACACAACACACGCACCGTATGTCCACGCGCACGAAGATACCTTATCAGGTTCATTGCTGCTACACACGTACCGTTGTTTTCTTCACCGAATACGTCACACACAACCGTTATAACTAATTTTTCTTCTAAGGTATTATTGCCCTCTTTTGTTAAAACTGTATTAAACTTATCTGAATTTTCCGAAAAATTTATCTTTTGCATTTTTTACCGCGTATCATCTCTATAGTATGATTATTATATCACAATAGTTGCATATAGTCAATACTATAGAGATATATATTTAGCATTTTAATAGGGTAAACTATAACTATAGTTGCAGGATAAAATATGAACAGAAAAGAAATAGGCGAAAAAATTGAAAAATTGCGCAAGGAAAGAAACATGTCGCAATATCAGCTTGCAATGGAAGCGGGGCTGTCTACGAGTTATATACCGGATTTAGAAAAGGGGCTGAAATGCCCTACGGTTGAAACGCTTGACAGTATCTGCTATGCGCTGAACGTGACGCTTTGCGACTTTTTTTCCGAGCATGTAAAAGACGGTTTCGAGGACAGGCTTGCACGACTGACCGAAAAGCAACGAAGACTTTTAAACGATTTTTTATGCAGCCTGTAAAACAAGGAGGCGAATATGCCGTTTATAGACGTTAAACTATCAAAGAAAATTACAAACGAAGAAAAAGAGCTTATTAAAAGCGATTTAGGCAAAAGCATTGCGATTATGCACAAGCCTGAAAGCTATCTGATGGTTGGTATATGCGACGGGTACGATTTGTATTTTGCGGGAAACAAGCTTGACAACGGCGCATACGTTGCGGTAAGTGCGTTTGGCAAGGTATCCCCTGCCGACGCGCGGAAAATGACCGCAAAAATCTGCGATATACTGAAAGTCCGCCTGTCGGTTGACGGCAGCTCGGTCTACGTTACCTACGCGGGGTACGACGACTGGGGCTGGAACGGCGACAACTTTTAAATAAATCACTCCGCGGAAGCGTTACTTCCGCGGAGTGATTTTCTATTGTATATCTTTTGATTACGAAGCCGCAGAGGTTTCTATAAGCGTCAGCTCATATTCTCCGACATCGTTGGTTACGCCGATTTCGAACCACCAGTCCTTATCGGCTAAGCGAAGCACAAACGCCTGAGTATTGTTGTGCCAACCGAATGCCCACGTCGCTACGTAGCCTATACCCGCAATCTGATTGTTTCCGCTTGCCGCCCAACCCGTCAGATGCACGTTAACGTAATAGCAATAATCATAGCCCGTTTCGCCCGCGTAAGCGGTAAAAGTACCGCTCCATGCAAGATAGCTGCCGGGCGAATATACGTGCGTAAACGAATACTTCTTATAGTCGAGACCCGAAGTTACACCGTTTAAGTCCATTTCGTTAAAGGTCTTGGCGGTTAAGTTTACGGTTAAAAACGAAGTGGCAATTCCGTGACGCAGCAGCGTAAGCTTAGTGCCTTCAAGCGCGTAACCTATCAGTACGTTGCCTATTCCGTTTGCCGTATGCTTCAACATCGCAACGCCGTTATCGTACAGTACGATTTCCCTGCAAACGTCGCTTGCTCCCTTGCTAAGGTCGTTAAAGGTCGCGTCCGACAAAATGAGATTTACTCCTAAGCTGTTTTTTAAGGTATAAGTTGCCTTTGCGCCGTCAAGCGTATAGGGCTTAGTCACGTTTACGGCAATACCTTTGCCGCCGTACCGAATAGTGCCCGACTGATGCTCGTAGGAATTTACGTCAATATCTCCGAGGTCAATCATGCTTTCGGTAACAGGCACGAAATGCACGTACTTGCCGTCTACGGGTTTAAAGTATTCCACATAAAGCTCGCGCTTTAACAGGTCCTGCTTAATAGTGTCAAGCGTGACTCCGCCGGACAGCTCGTAGTTGAGCACCGCATCGTCGCCGTTGACGCGGCAGAATCTAATATTTGTGTTATCGGAATTATATACGGTATAATTTACAACTATCGTAGTGTATGCGTTTGCAATTTTTATAAGTCTTTCGCCGCTATTTACAAAAGCCCAAAGCTCGGTATGACCGGACACCTCATACCCGTCGGTATAGAACGAGCGTATATTGTCGGCTGTGACCCACTCAGCGCCGCCGCCCGAATAAACGGTAAAATCGGCTTCGCCGAACGAAAGCCGCACGGAATAATGCGGTTCGGCGTAATCCCTTATTTCGGGAAGATTTTTAGTGTCAATATAAGGTTTTTCGGGCGAAATCTGCGAGCTGTACAAAAGTTCGTCGTTGCGTAAAATAGCAAAACCGGAAAGGAAAATCTTTGTTTCGCTCTTTACCGCACTATATCCCATTATGTTAAACTCTTGAATCGTTGCGGGCGACGCGGATATATTGCCGAGCGTAAGCGCACATTCCTGCATACCTACGGCGTTTTCGTCAAAGCCCTTAACAAACCTTTCATTTACGGGCGTCTTACCATAGTAGCCGCTGAATAACGCGCCGTTATGCTTGACGTTGAATTCACCCTTTATTTCAAGTCCGCCGAAGTCGAAGCAGTCGGGTCGCGACGCGTCGAAGATAAGCGTGGCAAGCGTGCCTACAAGCTCGAACTCGCCTGCAACCGCCTCGATTAAGCCATCCTCGGGCGATACGAATGCGGTAAACTGCGCCGTCTTTCCGCCGTAGCTTACGGTTACTTCATTGTTACCGACGGAAAAGTTCTTTCCGCCGAGCATCGCAACCGTCAAGGGCTTACGCGATACCGTCCCGTTATTCAGCGTAACCTCTAGCTGCGCGCCGTACAGCTCGTACTTGCCTGATATTATATCGTTTTCGTTCCAAAGATATTTACCGTCGCCGTACTCGTGCACCAGCTCGATTGACCGAACGCCGTTCGGGTCCACGGGCTCGTCCGCCCCGCAAACGCATTTACCATTGGCGTAGCTATGCGCAACTTTATCCGTCGTTTCATTTCCTACCGAACAAACCTGCCAGTGATAATCGCTATCGCTCGCATACGTAAAGCTATGCGGCGTTACCTCCGTCTTTGCTCCGCAGGCACATTCACTCCAGTGCCCGCTTTCGTCGGATTTTGCAGTATAGCTATGCACGTGCGGCACATAGTTCGGGTCCACAGCTCCGCATTCGCATACTCCCTCGCTGTACTTGTGCGCACCCGTCGCAGGAGTCGCTACGTTAAACCTGTACTCTACCTTGTTTAAGGTTATCTTATACGATACCGTTCCAGCCTTAGAGCAGGTTGCAGTATCCGCACTCTTTATATATCTGCTGTCAGTCAGTACCGGCAGTACGACAGTTCCCTCTATATCGCCGCACACGCACTTATCCGTTGCTTGCCCCGGCGCCGTTGCCGTAGGCTTTTCTATCACAAGCTTATACTCGTGTACGTGCGGCTTATCTTCATCCGCACCGTCGCCTTCACCG
>CATJZR010000068.1 GCA_949745625.1 uncultured Eubacteriales bacterium
AGCGAAAATCACCTCGTCCGTGTCGCAAATAACCGCAATATGCCCCGAAAGGTCTGACAGCGATTTTGCCGTTCCCGACGAAAATTTATCAAGCGAGGCAATGGGCGAATACTTTTTAAGCATAAGCTCGTCCCTGTCGGTAAATATTTCAAGCGGGTCGCCCGATTTAAGGCGCAGCGTACTTCTTATTTCTTTGGGGATAACAACTCTGCCAAGTTCGTCTATTCTACCTACTATTCCTGTTGCTTTCATTTTTTCTCCTATATAGGCACAGCCGCCCATACAATGAGTTTGTGAATATTTTAAGGCATTATACACACCGCAAACAATTTAAAAGAGGGACCCGAAAAGGACCCCTCTTTTTTTATCAGTACATAGGAATATACGAAACCGAAGCGGATATAGTCATCATTACGAATATCGCGCAGCATGCTATCGCACCGACCCATACGTTACCCGTTATCTTGTAGAACAGTCTGTTGAATACGGGAAGAATGAACATCATTACCACAAGTCCGAAAACCATGTTGACGAACAGCCAGACCTCGTTGTTGCCGCTGCCCCAGTTGCCGTAGAACGGCGAGCCCGTCGTGAAATAGCAAACGTAGTTTATAAGCAGTATGAACGCAAGACCCAAGCTGTTGGCAAGTCCGCCGACAAGCAGAACCTTCCATTCCTTCCAACCCTCTCTGCCTATGCTGCAATTTACCCTTATCGAGTTTGAAATGTAGAACACGAAGATAAACGGGATATATTCCAGTGCGGTGACGAACATTCTTGCGTTGAGCGGCGCCGCCGAAATAAGCATAAATCTGAAATCCTGATGGAATATCCAGTACGACAGCTGCACAAGAAAATAGAATACTCCGAACATAATTACCGCAAGCAGCAGGCTTTTAAGCACGTTTAAAACTACGTTCTTCCAACCGTTGCCGCGGATTTTTATATCCGAGAATTTATCCCAGTCATAGTGCGGCTGAATACCCTTCACCTTGTACATAG
>CATJZR010000069.1 GCA_949745625.1 uncultured Eubacteriales bacterium
AGGCTCGTGTTTTCGGCGAAGGGCGTCGGCGAAAACTATCCCGATATGACTTTTTTGCATAAGCAAGCCTCGCATAATAAGCAAGCCCCGCGCGCTTTTCAGCGCGCGGGGCGTCTTTCATTTATTTGGTCGGTGAACATTTCTTCAGCCTGTTCCAGCGATTTTTCAAGGCGGTATCTGCGTGCGAATTCGGCGTAAACCTTGCCCATTCTTATGCGCTCGCTTTTATGTTCGAACCAGTAGTCTATGCGCACGGTAAGGTCTTTGCAGCCCAAAAACAGCGAACGCCCGTCAAGCGCAAATTGCGGCGTTGCCGAAAGCGGACTGTTTGCTATGACGGGTACAAGCCCGCATGCAATCGCCTCTATACAGGCTATTGCCTCGATTTCCACCGTCGCGGCGTGAACGTATAGGTCGCTCGACTGCAGCTTTTTAATAAGTTGCTTTTTAGGCAGAAACCCGAATTCGGTTTGCACGCCTTGACGCGCAGCCTGCCGTTTCAGGCGCGCGGCGCAGCTTCCGTTGCCCAGCAGGGTCAGTCGTATTTCTTCGCGGTGCGCCGAGGCAGCAATCGCCGATATAAGCGTTTTTTGGTTTTTTTCGGGCGACAGTCTGCCGACCATAACTATTTCGAATTTGTCGTTTTGTGCAGGCTCCTCCGCGGGCTTGAACGCTTCGTCGTAGCCGTTGGAAATTACGTACATCTGCCCGCCGTAGCCGTGGCGGCGGAGACTGTCGGCAATGAAAGCGGAGGGGCAGTGTATGCGGTTGAAGCGGCTGTAAAAGGTTCGGCGCAGGTAGGAATATATAAGCCTGTTTACGATACCGATTTTGCCGAGGTGCACATTATAGGAAATGTTTTCGGGCTGCACGTGGAACGCCGCCGTGGTGGGTATACCCATTTCGTCGGCAAGTTTTTTACACTTTTTTTCGAACGTAAACGGAAAAATGAAATGCACCAAATCCGCGCCCTCGAAAGCCTGCGCCACTTTATCCCTTTCGAATTTCGCAAACTTAATCTGATTTTTCGCCGACACCTCGGAAATTATGGGAAGGTACTTCTCTTCGAGAGCGCAGTCGTTTTCGCCGTCAGCTCCGACTGCGGCTATTTTAACCGCGTGTCCGCGCCTACGCAGCCCGTCGGCAAACCGTCGCGCGGTCATAACCGACCCGTTTGTGGGAGTATCTATTAAGTCGATAACGATTACTATATTCATGCGCGCAGATTATTGCCAGTTTGTGCACGGTATAAACGGACATTGAAAATTTTGCGCGAATTTTGTTACATTTTATCAAAAACCGCGACCAAAAGAAAAAGTTATATTATAATGTTTATTAAGCAACCTATAAATGATATAATTTAATTGATAAAAATATATCGATTGAGGGTGAATATGTCAAAAAGTTTATTCGACGGCACAAAGGAGCAGATGGACAGACTGCTTGAATGTATCGCTGCGCATAGTGGCGAAGCGGGTGCGCTTATGCCCGTTATGCACGAAGCGCAG
>CATJZR010000070.1 GCA_949745625.1 uncultured Eubacteriales bacterium
CGACGACATAGGCATCGATTACGTCGAGGCTGATGATGAGGCGGCGTTCTACGGTCCCAAGCTCGATGTTCAGATTAAGAATGTACACGGCAAGGAAGATACCTTAATTACCCTTCAGATTGATTTCGCTGCGGGAGAAAGCTTCGAAATGCAGTATATCGATGTCGACGGAACAAAACAGTACCCTTATGTCGTGCATAGAAGCTCTATAGGTTGCTACGAAAGAACGCTTGCATTTCTCATTGAAAAATACGCGGGCGCGTTCCCTCTTTGGATATGCCCTACTCAGGTCAAAATACTTCCCATTACCGACAGGACTCTCGGCTATGCGAAAGAGGTCGCCGATAAGTTAACATTAAACGGCATACGTTGCGAGGTTGACAGCCGCAACGAAAAAATAGGCTATAAAATACGCGAAGCGAAACTCGACAAGGTGCCTTACGTGCTTGTCGTAGGAGATAAAGAGTCAGAGGACGGCACGGTTAACGTGAACAGGCGCGGTACTGAGGAAAAGCAGACCGTATCCGTCGGGGAATTTATTTCAAAAGTTGTGGAAGAGGATGCAAAAAAGATAATTTTTTAACCCAAGCATTGAAAAACAATTGACAATTGCATAAAAAGAGAGTATTATATCATCGTTAAGCAAAGGTTACCCCTTTCGCCGTGCGACATATCGTAGCGGCAAGATAATGATTTTAAGGCTTTGGTCTAACATTTTCGGGTAGCTTATGCTGCCCGAAATTTTTATTTAACGGAGAGGTATTATTATAAAGGATTTATATTCTGTTAACGAAGCCATACGCGATAGAGAGGTCAGAGTTATAGGTAGCGACGGCGAAATGCTGGGTGTTATGCCTTCAAGGGAAGCGCAGCGCCTCGCGGACAATGCGGGACTTGATTTGGTTAAAATTTCACCCAACGCAAATCCGCCTGTTTGCAAAATAATGGACTATTCCAAGTTCAAGTACGAGCAGGCTAAACGCGAAAAGGAAAACCGCAGAAACCAGACAGTTATAGAGATAAAAGAAATCCGCCTTTCAATGACGATAGATATCGGGGATATAGCAGTCAAAACCAAGCAATGTCTCAAATTTTTGGAAGCAGGCAATAAGGTCAAGGTTTCCATTAGAATGAAAGGGCGCGAAAACGCACGCTCCTACCAAGGCGTAAAAGTCATGCAGGACTTTTTTTCGGGTTTGGAAGGAAAGGCGGTTCAGGATAAAGCGCCGACGACGGAAGGCAGAAATATTACCATGATGCTTTCACCCGTTAAATCCTGAAAAATTTAGAAATTATTTCATTGGAGGATAAATTATGCCTAAACAGAAGTCACACAGCGGCACCAAAAAGCGTTTTTGGCTCACTTCGACCGGCAAGGTAAAAAGACCTCATGGCGGTAAGAACCATAAAGCAGAAACCAAGAACAGAAAGAGAAAGAGAAATTTGCGTACCAATACGCTTGTTTCGTCGGCACAGGAATCTAACGTCAAATCTATGATTCCTTATAAGGATTAATAGGAGGACAGAAAATAATGCGTATTAAAAGAACAGTTAACGCTTTAAAGAAGCGTAGAAAGATATTCCGTCTTTCTAAAGGATATTTCGGAAATAAATCAAAATCTTACAGAATCGCACGTCAGGCGGTTATGAAGTCTTTGAATTATGCGTACGTTGGCAGAAGACTGAGGAAGCGCGACATGCGTAGCCTTTGGATTGCGCGTATTAACGCAGCTGCAAGAATTAACGGACTTTCTTATTCTAAGTTTATGCACGGACTTAAAAACGCCGGTATAACTCTCAACAGAAAAGTGCTTGCAGACCTTGCGGTAACGGATGCAAACGCGTTCGCAGAGCTTGCCGCAAAAGCAAAGGCAGCGCTTTAAAAAGTGATTTTATCGGTTCCTATTCATTTTATAGGGACCGAATTGCTTTATTTAATAGAGTATGCTTATAACTTCAAAATCCAATCCAATAATAAAGTCGGTGCAATCGCTTGCCGACAAAAAATTTAGAAGGCTGTTTGGGCAGTACATCGTAGAGGGCTTAAAGCCCGTAAAGGAATGTATTGCTGCCGGTTGCAAAATCGAACGGATAATCTGTATCGAACAGCTCGAAGGCGAGTTTGCGAGCGCAACTGTCGTTACTGAAAGTGTATTCAAAAGCATTTCGGCAGAGAAGACGCCGCAAGGCGTTCTTGCAGTAGTTTCTATTCCGCAAAACGAATTAAAGCCGCCCGAAAAGCCCTGCTTGCTTTTAGATTGTATACAGGACCCGGGCAATCTCGGCACGATTATCCGCACAGCAAACGCTGCTGGCTACGGCGAGATTTATGCAGTGAACTGTACCGACCCGTATTCGCCCAAAGCGGTCAGAGCAAGCATGAGCGGCATTTTTTTTGTAAAAGTCCGTCAGGGCATGCGCGAGGAGGTGCTTGCCGTACTTGACGGTATTCCGCTGATTTGTGCCGATATGGACGGCAGGGATATTTTTTCGTTTAATCCGCCCGAAAAGTTTTGCCTTTGTATAGGCAACGAGGGTACGGGAATAAGCGAGGATATTAAATTGCTTGCTGCGGAGACTGTTAAAATTCCGATGCGTGAAACCTGCGAAAGTTTGAACGCCGCCGTTTCGGCAGGTATAGCAATGTATGCTTTGAGAAAAAATAATTAAGAGAGGTAAAAGATGTCAGGACATTCAAAATGGCACAACATAGCTGCAAAGAAGGGCAAAACCGATGCTGCGCGTGGTGCAATATTTACAAAGATTGGTAGGGAGCTTGCCGTAGCGGCAAAGGGTAATCCTAACCCCGATACTAACTCTAAGCTTGCCGATGTCATTGCAAAGGCAAAAGCGGCAAATATGCCCAACGACAATATAAAGCGTTCAATCGCAAAGGCTGCGGGCGAGCTTGGCGACAAGGAATATAAGGAACTTACTTACGAGGGGTACGGCGTTGCTGGCTCGGCGGTAATAATAAAGACGTTGACGGATAACGTAAACAGGACGGCAGGCGATATTCGTTCGACCATGTCGAAGTGTGGCGGGCAGATGGGGAATACCGGCTGTGTATCGTATATGTTTGACAATAAGGGCGTTATAGTAATAGAGAGGACGGTCGCCTTGGACGAGGATACTATGATGGAATACTGTCTCGAAGCAGAGGCGGAGGATTATTCCGTGGAGGACGACGTATACGAAATAACCACCACCCCTGAAAGCTTTTCGAGTGTGAGAAAGTATTTCGAGGCTAAGGGCGTTTCTTTTTTGGAAGCTGCGGTCAAAATGGTTCCTCAAAACTATATAACTCTTGACGGCGAAAAGCTTGCTACGTTTATGAAAATGCTGGATAAGCTGGACGAGTTGGATGATGTACAGGACGTTTATCACAACGTCGAGTTGCCCGAAGACAACGAATAATGAATTTTTAAATTGAGCATACCTTTTGCGAATAAAAAGTAAATATATGCTCAATTTAATTATATAAGCGTAAGCGCTTTAATATATAGCTTAACTGCTCCGGCGTGCAATTTAAACGCCAGAACAGTTGAGCGAGGGGGAGCAATCGTTGCGATTGCTCCCCCTATGAATTTTTAAGGCAATTCGTTAGTAAAATAGAATATGCTGAAAAAACTAACGCTAATCAGAAAAATTATCTTTGCGTCCGTGTGTATTGCCTTTATAGCTTCATTCATTTGCCTTTGCGTTAAAAACGAGAGTGTCAAAGCAGTAAAAGAAAATGCCGTTTTGAGTATTTGGCAGATTGACAGCTTCGAGGGCGGTAGAGGCTCGCGGGCGGATTATCTTAAAACGGTGGGTAAAGAATTCAATAATAAAGAAAATTGCTATGTCAATGTGGTAGCTCTTTCCGCAACGGCGGCAAGGCTTAATCTGGCAAACGGAACTGTACCCGATATTATTTCCTATGGTGCGGGTACATACGGTATAGAAAGCTACGTTAAAAATTTTTCACTATGGTGCAGGGGCGGATACTGTCTGCTTACGCTTGACGGCAATGCCGATTTTACCGATGTTACGGCAGATAATACGGTAATAAACGGGGGTAAAGATAATTTTGCATCTGCTGCCGCGCTTTTTTGCGGTTTGCGGGGCGCAAAAGTAGAAAGTCCGACGTCGGCTTATGTCAAGCTTATTAACGGTGACTGTAAGTATCTTTTGGGCTCTCAACGTGACGTGTTCCGGTTAAAGACAAGGGCGGTCGCTTTTGCGGTCAAACCAGTTACCGAGTTCAACGATTTATATCAAATAGTTTCTGTTACTGCAAGCTGTAAAAATGCGGATTACGCGCAGAGGTATGTCGATTTTCTTCTTACTAAAAATAGTGGGCTTGACAAAATAGGAATGCTTAGCGACGGTGTAAAGTTATACGATGATGAAATGGCGACTTTGGAAAATTTGGTCTTTGACAGTAAAATTACTTACCCGATAAGCGAAAGTATGAAAGCGGAAATTGAAAAATCAATTTTGCTCGGCGATATAAATATCTTAAAAGAACTGCTTAAATAATTGTAAAAAACAAAATAAAATGTTATTATATAGGTGAAGTTTTTTGAATAAAGACGAATTGTTAAAAAACATTGTAGCTGTAAAAAATTTTTCCTTTGCAAAAAATACGACTTACGCCTGCGGAGGCAGTGCCGAAGTGGCTTATTTTCCGGAAACGGTTAAGCAGGCTACAGTTGTGTATGACTACCTCGTTTCAGCAGGCAAAAAATTTGTAATACTTGGTAACGGTTCTAATGTGCTTGCGTCGGATAAAAATTTCGAAGGCGCGGTAATAAGTACTAAGCATATTAGAGGAGTAAGCCAAACCGGCGAAAATTCTATTTTTTGTTATGCGGGCACTACAGTGTCAGAGCTGTTGAAGTATTGCGTAAGTTCGGGGTTTGGAGGGCTTGAATATCTTGCAGGAATACCTGCGACTCTCGGCGGACTTACGCTAATGAACGGTGGCGCCGGTGGGGTTTATATTTGTGAGAATGTTATAAACGTAATGCTTTATAATGGCTCAATTCTCAATTTTTCAAATAAAAAATGTAATTTTGGCTATAAATACAGTATTATGCGTGACATAAACTGCCTTATTTTGGGCGTTGAGTTGCGTATATTTCCACAAAGCAGTCAAAAAGTGCGCGATAATATTTCACTGTATCTTGACCGCAGAAAGTTTCATCCGAAGGGCGCAAGCTGCGGTTGCGTATTCAAAAATCGCGGTAGCGTAAGTGCAGGTAAATTAATAGAGGATTGCGGATTGAAAGGACTGTCTTGCGGCGGAGCCGTCGTCAGTGAAAGGCATGCAAATTTTTTAATAAATAACGGCGGTATAGCCGCCGACGTTTATCGGCTTATCGGCGCGGTAAAGCAGCGTGTTTTCGAGCGCACCGGAATAATGCTTGAAGAAGAGGTTGTTTACATAGGAGATTTTTAAATGATACTTACAGCGGATTATCATACGCATACGCCTTATTCGCACGGAAAAAATACCGTGCTTGAAAACGCGACCGCCGCTAAAGCTGCGGGGTTAAAGGAGATAGGTATTACCGACCACGGCTTCAATCATATTCTGTTCGGATTAAAGAGAAAAAAGCTTTCCGCTTTGCGTGCGGAAATTTCCGAAGCGGAAAAACTTACGGGTGTTAAAGTGCTTATGGGAATGGAAAGTAATATTACCTCTTCTGACGGCGCAACGGATATGAGAAAAGACGATTTTCAGTATTTTGACCTATATCTTTGCGGAATTCACGAGGTGCTAAGATTTAAGCGCTTATCCGACTTTTACAGAATTTGCGTAAAGAATTACAGTGCGTATAAATTTGCCGTAAGACCTTCCAATAAGGTTATTGCCAACACTACGAAAACGTATATAGAGGCTATAAAAAATAATCCCATAGACGTACTCACACACGTAAACTACAAATGCTTTTGTGACCTTGTGCAGGTCGCGCAGTGCTGCGCAGATTACGGTACCTATATAGAAATAAACACGAAAAAGCGCCACGTTTCCGCAGAGGAGCTGAATGCAATGGCCGCCACCGGTGTTCGCTTTGTAATCGATTCGGATGCTCATTCTGCGGATAGGGTCGGTGACACGAAAATCGCTGAGGAAATTTTAGCTAACGCCCAAATTCCTTTGGACAGAATAGACAATATCGACGGCAGACTTCCTAAATTCAGATTTGCCGAATACAAGAGTAAGAACTTATAGAAATGCCGAGCTTTACCGAAGAAATCAAAAACGAAATAACCCGTATGCCGATTGACGACAGGTGCTGTAAGCTTGCCGTTATTTCTGCTTTTATACGCACCAGCGGCAGCGTTGTTTCCCGCGGGGGGCAGTTTGGTTTTGAGATTACTACCGAAAATGAAGGCACGGCGGAATTTATAGTCGATATGCTTGAAAATACCTTCGGCATTCACCCTACCGTAAGCGGGGCAAAATTCGACGTTTTAAGCGGCAGGGACAAGCTTACTTTTGAGAGTATAGGTTCGGACGCGCAAGCGCTTTTAAACGAGCTTTGCATCGTAAGAGAAGATAAGGAAGGGATAATGCTTTCGTTCGGAATAGACGGTAAGCTTGTTGAAAACGATTGCTGTAAGGCTGCGTTTATAAAGGGCGCGTTTCTCGGTGGAGGAAGCTGTACGCTACCCGATGAACGGGTGTACAGCCCTACGGGTTACCACTTTGAAATAGTGTTTTCAAACAAAATAACCGCTGGTGATTTTTGCAATCTTTTGTGCGATTTCGAAATTCTTGCAAAGCTGGTTGCCCGCAAGGATAGTGCGGTGGTGTACGTCAAAAGCAAAGAAGTTATTTCGGATTTACTCAATGTCATTTCTGCCGAGGACTGTCTTGAAAAGCTGAACGAAATAGTCGAAAAAAAAGACAGGACGAATAACGAAAACAGGGTAAACAACTGCTCTGTTTCTAATATAGATAAAACTGTTACCGCTTCGGTCAATCTCGTTCGTGAAATAGAGGTTATAGCTGCGACGGTGGGACTACAGAGTCTTGATAAATTGCTGTTTGAGGTGGCGGAGGCTCGGCTTGCGGACAAGAACGCGTCCATGAGTGAGCTTGCGCAAAGGCTCGGAATTTCGAAAAGCTGCATCAATCATCGAATGAGAAAAATTTCAGAAATAGCCAAGGCGCTGGAATGAGGGAAATATGACTGACTTTATACATCTGCATCTGCATACTGAATATTCGCTGCTGGACGGAGCGTGTAAGATAGATAATCTGATTGAGCACTGCAAGGCAAACGGTATTGATACCGTTTGCATGACCGACCACGGAAATATGTACGGCACGTTGCAACTTGCCGAAAAGGCCACGATGGCGGGATTGAAGTACATAATAGGTTGCGAATTTTACGTTACCAACGATATGAACGACAAGTCGTCGAACACTGCCGAGCATCTTGTATTGCTTGCGAAAAACAGGAAGGGATATATTAATCTCGTGCAGCTTGATTCTATGGCGTTCGTAGACGGATTCTATTATAAGCCGAAAATAGATTACAAAGCCTTAAAGGAGCACTGCGACGGTGTAATTTGTCTTTCTGCATGTCTTGCCGGCGGAATTCCACGCAGACTGCTAACGGGCGATTACGATGGTGCGAAAGAGCTGGCGTTATATTTTAAGGACGTTTTTAAGGACGATTTTTATATTGAAATACAGGACCACGGTTTGGAGGAAGAGAAGCGTGTTTTACCGCTTTTAATAAAGTTGGCGAAGGAAACGGATATAGAGCTCGTGGCAACCAACGACGTGCACTATCTATCGCGCGAGGATGCCGAAATGCAGGACGTTCTGATGTGTATTCAGATGAAAAAGCAGCTCGACGACCCTAAGAGAATGAAGTTTTCAACAGACGAATTTTACTTTAAGTCGGGCGACGAAATGGCGGCGCTGTTTCCGAATTTTCCCAAAGCAATATCGAATACCCGCGTTATAGCCGATAAGGTAACCGAGCCTGCTTTTAAGCTCAATAAAAAGGGCTATCCGGAAAAAGATAACACGCTGATTCCCACTTACACGCCGCCCGATGGAAGCACTTCCGAACAATATTTGAGAAAGTTGACTGCCGAGGGGCTTATAAAGCGTTACGGCAATCCTACTCAGCGCGAGCTTGACAGGGCGGAATACGAGCTGGGAATTATCTGTGGAATGGGCTATGCGGACTATTATCTCGTTGTGTGGGATTTTATTAACTGGTCTAAGGAAAACGGCATACCGGTCGGACCAGGCAGAGGCTCAGGCGTCAGTTCTATCGTTGCTTATTCAATCGGAATTACCGATGTCGAGCCGTTGCAATACGATTTACTGTTCGAGCGTTTTCTTAACCCCGACCGCGTTTCTATGCCGGATTTTGATATTGATTTCTGTACCGACAGGCGCGCGGAAACGATAGAGTATGTTCGCTGTAAGTACGGTCGTGAAAACGTATGTCAGATTGTAACCTTCGGAACTATGGCGGCGAAAAACTCGATAAAAGATGTAGGCAGAGTTATGCGCGTGCCTTATTCTGAAACCGACAGGCTTACCAAGATAATGGATGGTAAGACCTCAATAGGCGACCTGCTGGGAAGAAGGATTGAAAGTGCAAGAAAAAAATTTAATGCAGAAACGGACGAGGATAAAAAGGCGGAGCTTGAAGGCAAGCTCAACGAGTTGAAAGCAGTAAAAAACAACGAATTCTGCGAAATATACGAAACTGACGATACGTTGAAGCGCGTAATCGATATGGCGCTGAAAATAGAGGGTATGCCTCGTCAGACGGGTATTCACGCAGCAGGTGTAGTAATATGCCAGAAGAGAATTGCCGACAACGTGCCGCTTTCGCGTAACGGCGAAGATGTAACCACACAGTACGTCGCAAAGGAAATCGAGTCACTCGGTATGCTCAAAATGGACTTCCTTGCGCTGGTTACCCTTACAGACATTAAAAAATGTGTCGATTATATCAAAGAAAATTACGGTAAGGACATTGATTTTAATCAAATAGGTTATAATGATTCGGGTGCGTACTCGATTATTTCAGACGGCGATACGGACGGCGTATTCCAGCTCGAAGCCGGCGGGATGAAGCGGTTCATGAAGACGCTTAAACCCGACTGTCTCGAAGACTTGATAGCGGGCGTATCTCTTTACCGCCCGGGTCCCATGAAATTTATTGATTCGTTTTGTAACAGAAAACACGGTATCGAAAAAATTTCGTACGATTGCGAAGCGGAAGAGCAGATTTTAAAGGTAACCTATGGCATACCTGTTTATCAAGATCAGGTTATGCAGATTTCCCAGTTCCTTGCAGGATTTTCTTTGGGTGAAGCGGACCTGGTACGTCGTGCAATGGGCAAAAAAGATAAAAAGACACTTATGGCGCAAAAGGAAAAGTTTATCCACGGCGGCGTAAGTGATATAAATGGCAGCAAAATAGACGGTTGCGTCAAAAACGGAATAGCGCCAGACGTTGCAAATAAAATTTTCGGCGATATGGAAGGATTTGCTTCTTACGCGTTCAATAAATCCCACGCCGCGGCTTACGCAGTTCTTGCGTATCAGACCGCATGGCTCAAAAAGTATTATTGTAAAGAATTTATTTGTGCACTTTTGAATAACCGCCTCAATAAAATAGACGAGATAACAAAGTATGTCATCTATTTGAAGGAAAAGGGCTATAAGGTTTTGCCACCCGATATTAATAAAAGCAAGACGGTATTTGCGGTTGAAAACGACGGTGTTCGTTTCGGGTTGTCTGCATTGAAGGGGGCGGGACAGGCCGTTATAGATTCGATAATAGAAGAGAGAGAAAAATACGGTGATTTCAAAAGCTTCCCCGATTTTGTTTCCCGGTGTGTAGAATGGCTTAATTCAAGACTTGTCGAAGGCTTGATTTTTGCCGGGGCCTTCGATGAAATGGGCGTAAGCCGTTCGCGTCTTGCAGCGGTTTACGAGCAGCTTTGCAGTCGCGCAAAGGCAATCAGTAAGCAAAAAAACAGCGCGCAGATGAGTCTGTTCGGTGACATAATCGAGGATGAGAAGCTAGAGGTTGTTTATCCTGATATTCCGGAGTACGAGCTTAATGAAAAGCTTTCAAAAGAGAAGCAGGTTCTGGGTGTATACGTCAGCGGACATCCGTTTGAAAAATATATGAACATGGTTCCGGACTGTACGTTCAATTGTTCATTTTTTGAGGATTACGTCGAGGATGAGGATGGAAATCGTACATTCAACAGTATTTCAGACGGAATGCATATTACTATGGCTGGCATAATATCATCTTTTCGGCGCACTACAACCAAGCGTACAGGCAGTTTCATGGCTTTTATAACTGTTGAGGATGTTTACGGAAGTCTGGATTGCGTTTGTTTTCCGGCAGTATACGAAAAGTTCAAAGGTGAGATAGCGAACGATAAAATCGTAAAGGTCAAGGGCAAGCTTGATATAGATGCGGAAAAGGGTATTTCCCTCATCGTGGACGAGATTATGCCGCTTGAATCGGGCGGTGAAAAGCCTACCGAGGCTAAAAGCGTTGTAAGGCGTCCCGTGCTTTGGCTTAATGCGAAAAATCTTGATGACGAAGCGTTTGAAGAATTTTTAAATATGCTTTCAAATTACGATGGTGAAACAATCTGCAAAATCGTAAGGGGCACTGAAAGATATATGCTGCCTTCCGGGGTGAATTACTGCCGAGGACTGCTTGCCGAGTTATGCTCGTTTATAGAATTAGAAGACATAAAGTACGTTGATAATTAATTCAAAATTTTCCAAAAATCTGTTGTAATTTTATTTTTGATATGATATAATAAAATTAGGAAATGGTGTGTTTTGTTCTGCGCAGCATTGAGGGGACAGCGCGGACGTCGTAATCAAGCGGAGGAATTTTTATGAAAAGAATAGGCTTGTTGACCAGCGGCGGCGATGCACCCGGTATGAATGCGTGTATAAGGGCGGTAGTGCGTACCGCTATATACTACGGTATTGAAGTTTACGGAATAGAGCGCGGATATCAAGGACTTATCGACGACGATATGGTCCAGCTTGAAATGCGTTCCGTATCGGATATCGTGCAGCGCGGCGGAACGAAACTTAGAACTGCAAGATGCCTTGAAATGCTTACCAAGGCAGGCCAGCAGAGAGCGGTTAAAACACTTGAAACCCGCGGAATAGAGGGTCTTGTCGTCATAGGCGGTGACGGCTCGTTCAGGGGCGCGAAATGTCTTACCGAGGGCTACGGAATACCCACTATAGGCATACCTGGTACAATCGATAACGATTTGGAGTATACGGATTATACGCTTGGTTTCGATACTGCCGTAAATACGTGTATAGACGTAATCAACAAGCTTCGCGATACCATGACCTCGCACGAAAGAATTTCCGTCGTAGAGGTAATGGGCAGACGTTGCGGAGATATAGCTCTTTATGCGGGTATTGCAAGCGGCGCCGAAATTATCGTCGTACCCGAGGTAGTTTTCGACCTTGACGACATCGTAATGAAAATAAACCGTTCGAGGGCGAACGGCAAGCATTCGAATATAATCGTTGTTGCGGAAGGCGTTTGTACCGCAGAAGAATTTGCGAAAAAGCTTCAATCGGTTACTACTTATTCGGTTCGTCCCACGACGATAGGACACATTCAGCGCGGCGGCTCGCCTTCCATGGCGGACAGAATGCTTGCAGCGCAGTTCGGTAATAAGGCTGTAAGATTGCTGAAAGACGGCATCGGAAACAGGGTCGTCGGTATTCATAAAAACGAAAA
>CATJZR010000071.1 GCA_949745625.1 uncultured Eubacteriales bacterium
CGGTGACGAAAGTGTCGGTAACTTTGCCGTCGGCGTCGTAGGTATGCTCTACCTTTCTGTAAGGACTCATAATGAAGCCGTACTCGTTGACCTTAGAGAAAGTTGCAAGCGAAGAAATAAGACCTATGTTCTGACCTTCGGGGGTTTCTATGGGGCAGAGTCTGCCGTAGTGCGAGTGGTGAACGTCGCGGACTTCGAAAGTAGCTCTGTCGCGGTTAAGACCGCCGGGGCCGAGCGCGGAAAGCTTACGCTTGTGGGTAAGTTCGGCGGCGGGGTTAGTCTGGTCCATAAACTGCGAGAGCTGTGACGAACCGAAGAACTCGCGAATGACCGCGGTGACGGGACGGACGTTGACAAGCCCCGACGGGGTTACTTCCATTGCGTCCTGCGTTGCCATACGCTCTTTAATGAGTTTTTCGAGCCTTGCGATACCTATTCTTAACTGGTTCTGCAAAAGCTCGCCGACCGAACGCACGCGGCGGTTGCCGAGGTGGTCGATATTGTCGATTGTGCCGATACCGTACTGCAAGTCGATATTAGAGGAGATTGCCGCGACGATGTCGTCAACCGTGATGTGTTTGTGGTTGAGCTTTTCGACGACGGGCTTTATAGTCTTCTTGTCCTCCGCGCTTATTTCGGTAAGGTTGGGGTCGGTGAAGAGTTCGTTGAACTTCTTGCAGCCTGCGACGAACTTGATACGAAGTTCGCGGCGCTTTTCCCTGTTCTTCTTGTCCTCGGGCTTTTCGTCCGCGGATTCGGGGGTTTCCGCCGTGTAGTAAATCGCGTTTATCTCGTCGCGGAATTTTTCCGCGATTTCTTCGATTTTAGCGCCCTCGCACTCTGCGGCGATTTTCTGCATAAACTTGAAGTTGGGGTAATAGATTGTAGGCAAAAGCCCGTATAACTTATGACCCTTGTCCGACACGGAAGAGAAGTTTACGGTGTTGTTTGCGATTATTTTGTGTTTGATTTCGCCCTGTGCGGGGTCGGAAACGAGAACGAAAACTTCGTTCACGCCGCTGTCCTGCATCTCGATAGCCTTAGCTTCGGATACGGTTTCGCCTGCGTGGCCTAAAATTTCACCGGTTTCGGGGCTTATGACGTCCTCGGCAAGTTTGCAACCGATAAGCCTGTACGAAAGGTTGAGCTTTTTATTGAACTTGTATCTGCCGACTTTGACGACGTCGTAACGGCGAGGGTCGAAGAACAGGTTGTTAAGGTGCTGACGAACCGACGCTTCGGTGGGAACTTCGCCGGGGCGAAGCCTTCTGTACAGCTCGATAAGACCGTCGCTTTCGGACTTTGTAGTATCCTTTGCGATGGTGTTTTCAATCATTTTATCGTTTGCGAACAAGTCGAGAAGCGCCCTGTCCGAGCCGAAGCCGAGGGCACGGAGCAATACTGTTGCGCAAAGCTTTCTCTTTCTGTCGACGTGAACCCACAAAACGCCCTGTGCGTCCTGCTCGAATTCGAGCCAAGCGCCGCGGTTGGGGATAACCGTAGTACCGAAAATTTCCTTACCGGTCTTATCGCGCGTGGAAGCGTTGTAAGAGCCGGGCGAGCGAACGAGCTGGGAGACGATTACGCGCTCTGCACCGTTGATGATGAACGAGCCGCTTTCCGTCATAAGCGGGAACTCGCCCATAAACACGGGTTGGTCGATGACCTCGTCCTTGACCTTGTTGACGAGCCTGACCTTGACGTGCATAGGAAGCGCATAAGTTGCGTCGCGGTTGCGGCACTCCTTCTCGTCATACTTAGGCTTGTTGTCGAACCAGTGGTTTAAGAAATAAAGCTCGTAATGGTCGGCGTAATCCGTTACGGGCGAAAAGTCTTCGAACACCTCTGATATTCCCGTATTGATAAACGAGTTATAGCTCGCCTTCTGAATTTCAACGAGGTCGGGAATTTCAATTACTTCGTTGATTTTACCGAATTTTTTTCTTTCGGTTTTGCCATACTTGTGAACTGGTAAATTCATTTAAGAAAAATACTCCTTCTGGGCCGTAGCCGTTTTTTATATTTCACATTGTGGCGATTTCCCGTATATATCTTTTCACCGGGAAAAATCTAAAATGTAACGAGATTAATTCACGGAAATTTTCCGTGAGGGCGGTTGAATAATTTTTTGACAAAGTGCCGCCTCTGCATTAAATTTTATTGCAGATAATTCAACCGTAAAAATTTTTTCAAATGCCGTTGCGCCCTTTACAAATTAAATAATATAGTGTATAATTCACCTGTAAAAGGGTAAAAAAATTGTCGTTTGTCCGGGTTTTGCGGCACAAATCCCGAAAAGAGCGTACAAAAATCGCATTTTAATTCAATTTACTATTATAAATTGAGTTGTCAAAAAAGTCAACCGTTTTTAAAGGCTTATTATGAGGATAGATAAATTTTTAAAGGTTTCGAGAATACTTAAAAGACGCACCCTCGCGCAAGAGGCGTGCGACAAGGGCAAGGTGTCCGTAAACGGAAAATCGGTAAAGCCCGCACATCAGATTAAGGTGGGCGACACGGTTGAAATTACCTACACCAACGGAGGGCTGAAATTCGTTATCAAGGAAATTAAGGAAACCGTAAAAAAGGACGACGTTCAGAACCTTTACGAGATAATCAATTAAAGGGAAATTTATGAAGGTTACCGCTATAATCTGCGCGGCGGGCAAGGGCGAGCGCGCAGGCTTTAATAAAAACAAACTGCTTATGCCTCTTCACGGTGCGCCCGTATTATGGCGCACGCTTAAAAAATTCGATACGCCCGAAATCGACGAGGTGATTATCACCTCGTCGCAATGCGACCGCGAGGAAATTTCCGCGCTTGCCGCCCCCTTCGGCTTCAAAGTCGTATCGGGAGGCGCGACACGCACCGAAAGCGTAAAAAACGCGCTTGCCGCCGCCACGGGCGACGCCGTGCTTATACACGACGGCGCGCGCCCGTTTGTCTCGCAACAATTAATAACGAGCTGTATTAATTGCGTTAAAGCACACGGTAGCGCGGTCTGCGCGGTAACGCCTGCCGATACCGTTATCTACGGCGAGGAACAGGCTAGGCTTGACAGAAACAAAATATATCTGGTGCAGACGCCGCAGGGCTTCCTTACGCGGGAAATACGCAGGGCCTATTTGCTTGCAGGCGATGCCGTATACACCGACGACAGCGCCGTTTACGCCGAGTTTATCGCTCCGCCCGTAATTATAGACGGCGAGCCGCAAAATAAAAAGCTTACCTATAAAAGCGATTTCGACGTCCCCCCGCTTCCCTTTTACGGCGCAGGCAGAGTAGGCTTCGGTGTGGATACACACGCTTTCGGCGAGGGCAGCGGCGTAACGCTCGGCGGTGTTAGCATACCGTGCGACCGCTCTCTTATCGCACATAGCGACGGCGACGTGCTCGTACACGCAATAATGGACGCACTGCTGTCCGCCGCGGGGCTAAAAGACATAGGACACTACTTCCCGGACACCGATGTCCGCTTTAAGGGCGCAAGCAGTCTTATCATGCTCGCCCAAACCTTAAGAATAATAAAAAACGCGGGATATGCACCCGTGAACGTATCGGCAAGCGTGCAGGCGGAAAAGCCGAAACTGAAAAACAGTATCGGCGCAATAAGGCAAAGCCTGAGCCACGCGCTTTCAATCCCCGAAACCGCCGTCGCAGTCGCCGCGGGTACATGCGAGGGGCTGGGCTTCGTCGGCGAGGGACTTGGCATAACGGCGTACGCCGCCGTCACGGTAAAAGAGGTTTAACATGGCAAAGACAAAAACTACTACGGAATTCGTTTGCAGCGAGTGCGGAGCCACCAGCTCGCGCTGGTTGGGCAGGTGCCCCTCGTGCGGTAAATTCAATACAATGGTCGAGGAAATAGTAAAGCCTGCCGCGCCTGCGGCTGCGCGCACCGCCCAGACGGTAGCGCGCGCGCAAAAGCTTGCCGACGTTACAAAGGAAAACTATTCGCGCACATCGTCGGGCATTTCGGAATTCGACACCGTGCTCGGCGGAGGCATAGTCACGGGCTCGTTAGTGCTTATCGGCGGCGATCCCGGCATAGGCAAGTCCACTCTTCTGACGCAAATTGCCTCGCATCTGTCAAAAGAAAGCAAAGTGCTTTACTTTTCCGCAGAGGAAAGCTGCTCGCAGGTAAAGCTGCGAGCGGACAGACTGAGACTCAACCCCGACAATCTTTACATAGTAAACGAAACCTGTATAGACAACCTTGAAAGCGAACTGAACGAAGTGAGGTTCTGCGTCATAGACTCTATTCAGGCGGTGTACACAGAAGAGCTGTCCTCTTCGTCCGGCTCGGTCGGTCAGGTGCGCGAATGTGCAGCCAAGCTTATGAGAATAGCCAAGAGCCGCGGCATAACATTTTTTATAGTAGGACACGTCACCAAAGAAGGCGCGCTTGCGGGGCCCAAGGTTTTAGAGCATATTATGGATACCGTGCTTTACTTCGAGGGCGAGAATCAGGAAAATTTCCGCATACTGCGCGCGGTAAAAAACAGGTTCGGCAATGTGCAGGAGGTCGGCGTTTTCGAGATGACTGGCGAGGGAATTATTCCCGTTACCGATTATTCGGGCGTATTCCTTTCGGAAAGCCGCGGCGAAGAACCCGGTTCGGCAGTCACTCCCGCGCAGACGGGCGCGCGGTGTATGAATGTGGAAATTCAGACGCTTATTTCAAAAACGCCCTTCGGTATGCCGAGACGCATGCCGCTCGGCGTCGACTACAACAAGTTAGTGCTGCTTATAGCCGTGCTTGAAAAGCGCTGCGGACTAAACCTCGGCTCGTCTGACATTTACGTCAACGCAATGGGCGGAATAAAGCTTGGCGAACCTTCTTGCGATTTGGCGGTTTGCGCCGCGCTTGCCTCGGCTTATTTCGGACAGCCTATAGACAAATACGTCGCGGTGTTCGGCGAGGTCGGGCTTACGGGCGAGGTCCGCGCGGTTTCGTACTGCGAAAAGCGCGTTTCCGAGTGCGTTAAAATGGGCTTTAAAAAGGTATTGCTGCCCGCAAAAAATATGAAGTCGGTCGCAAAATACGCCGACAAAATTTCGATAGTGCCTATACTGTACGTCAACACAATGATAAAAAATCTGTTCAAATAAAACGCCGCGTCGACTTTAATCAGCGCGGTAATTTTTTAACTTGATTAATTTTTTGTATTTTCCTTTTTGTACGCAAATACCGCCAGTACTTCTATACCCGCGATAATAAGCGTCACACCGAGCGCAAGCCAAAAATACCCCAAATCGACGTACAGACTCGTTGCGCCGTTTTCGTCAGCCCAAAGGTTGGGTATAGAAACGCAGCCGACGATAACCGTCACCGCGCACGACAGCGCAATTAATACACCTATTACTGCAATTACAATTTTTTGATTGGCTGTAAAGCGTATTTTATTATCACGGGCTACCGCAACACCGTCCGCAGAAAAATCGTCGATGCCCAAAAATCCGGCAAGCTCTTTTTGCTTGTCCGCACTTATCGGCATTTGCCCGTTTTCCCACTTTGAAACCGTCTGCCGCGATACCCCCAAAGCTTTGGCAAGCTTTTCCTGCGACGCACCCTTTGCCCGCCGCAAATTATAAAGCTTTTGTCCGTCCGTCATAATCACCTCTTAAATATAGTCGTAATCGGAAAACCCGCCTCCGAATTTTAGCGTTCCGTTCAAATACGCCTCAACCTCCGACTCCGCTATAACAGGTATTCCGCTTTTGCTTATATAGCTTCCGTTCGGCGTTTTATTCATAGACTTAATCCCAACGACAATATCACTCCACAAATCTAAAAGTTCGCCGCAAGCTCCGCATTTTGCATATCTCTCGTTTGTCGCGCCGCGTATCCAATGCATCCCTTTCTTTGTCAAACCGCATTTACAGTACGATACGTGATACTGCTTATTCAGTTTTAATGGAATACCATACGAGTGATTGTGATACGCTTCAATAGCATCGTCGCAATAGCAGTACGCCTTATCTCCAACCATATAATTATAGCTATGAGTGTGAGTAAATTTAAAATCTACCGCCATAGCCTTAAGATTAAAGTTATAATATGTAAATGGATTACAGTTTGTAAACTCTATTTTTTCATGTGAGCCCATGTGAGCATAAAAATTGCTATTACTGTCATAGTCATGACAAATAAACGCGTGACCTGCACCTAAGATATTCTCTGCACATACAAACACGGGACGACCCAAATCAATATTGTCTTTAATAAATTGTTTAACGTCATCACCTTTATCTTCGCGGCTATCTTCCATTGTATAATCAGTATTACATATATAACCAACTGACCATAAATAATAACTTAATAAACTCCACGAAGCATTAAAATTTGAGCCAAATGTTTCGCTTCCATTATTTATTTTCATTAAATCATATCTATCTGCAAGCTCGATTAAATATACTTGCAGCGAATTAGTTTCAAACTTTTCTTTCAAAATATTATAATAATCTATTTTTGTCAAGTTGTTTATATAATCTCTATATTCTTCTTTACTAACATTATTTAATATTTTATCGTTAACCGCCCCAGGTGAATTGCTTCTGCTGATTATATCAGAATTATAGCCTGTCGAAACAACATCATATTGTTCTGGTATTATATTATCACTCAAATACGAATCATAATATGAAAGCAACATACCCAAAGCAACATAAGTACAAGAGCCTTTAGCGTTTTCACCAAAATTTTCAGTTAACCCGCTAAAGTACTGTTTTAGAAATAATCTTTTTATATCAAGCTGTCCTGAATTCGGAGGTTTTATACCATATTTAGATATTTCCGCTGAATCGGAATTTGATTCAAAGTCCATTGAAACCGATTGATAAATAGGTTCATTTCTATTATCTTGTTCTTTCACGGTCATATTTATAGAAGAAATTGAAAGCAATAAAGATAAAGCAATGTAAATTGAAAGCAGTATATTTTTCATTATTTTTTTCTTTTGTATTTCTATTTTATATTATTCTTAAACCTTCGGCAAAAAGGTTATAATAAAACGCGTAAGTCGCTTCTATGGCAGCAACTGATTTATAGTAACAAGTCCCTATACAAAAGTCACCTATATACAAGTTAATGAATTTATCGTTTGCCGTATTGAACGGTTTATCACACACACCGAATTGTAACTTTAATTTACCGCTTAAATGCACCCCATCTATATTTATAAACATTAAATCAAAATCTATATTCCATAAACCCAAACCGGTTATCAGCTCCAATTCCGGCGGATTTTCAAACCCTAATTTTGGCACATAAATTAACATATCCTTATTTAAAATGTAACTTTCTTTTCCGCGATAAATATCATAAAAAAATGAATTTGCACCTATATGACAACCTTCGCTTGCCGCATTAAAAATATAAAATTCTTTTCCTAATGAATTAGTGAACTTCTTTAATTCTTCATTTTCAAAGCTTTCATAAGACGTGTCGTTTTCAGTAGTTTCGTAAGAAAAATGTGCCGCCTCGTAAATATGTTCATAATCGTAAATGTTCTTATATGACATATAAGGCAATGCGGGTTCCACATCCTCGAATACCGGCAGCGAGCCGTCGTCCGCAATCGGTTCAAGTACGGGTTTTGTATATTCTCTTACGTATAAGTCGGTACACTTTTCCTCCCACTCGCGGTTGTCTATCCGATACCTCATTCGCCCGAGAAAATAGCCCCCTCTGCCCTTCGTATCCCAGCTTGCCGTCAGACTTTTACCTTGGTCCAAGTCTTCAGTGCTTCCCGTTGCCACTTCCGTCATCCCCACATAAGTATCTGCTTCTGTTTCGGAATAATAAAGATACACTTGCACCTTTGCTTCTGCAGGAAACAGCGTAAACGTATTCTTTACCGTTGCGCTTGCCTTATCGCCCTCAAAGTCCACTTTTAAATCAAGCTTTGTTATTATCGAGTATTTTGAACCGTCGGGGTCGTTAAAATTTCCGTCCGCTCCCTTACCGCCGCAGGCGGCAAACGAAATGCACACCGCAACCGACATACACGCCGTAGCTATTCCCTTTAAAATCTTTTTCATATTCCGATACCCCCGAATACTTTAATACTATTATAATTATACTATACTCATCTGTAAAAATCTATATTTTAACAGGTTGCATTTTGGTTGCGCACCGTTGCATTTTCTCTACGGTATAAAAAAAGACTCTACGCACGGTAGAGTCGTTGTTTTTTACTGATTTTCGTATTCAGTTGCGCGGGGGACGGAATACAGGTCGAACTCGCTGTCTATATCGAATTCGCTGTCGTCGTCAAACGCCGCAAGCTTGGAAATGGAAACTTCGTAAGCGGTCATCGTAACGAAGCTTTCGTCCGGCTGCTTTTTCTGGTATTCCCTGCTTTGAATTCTGCCCGACAGCGCGACCTTGTCGCCAACGGTCAAATTCCTTACGAAGCGCGCGTTTCTGCCCCAGGCTATCGCGGGAATGTAGTCCGACTTGTTATAGCTGCGGTTTACCGCGACCAGCAAATCGGCAATTTCGCGGTTAAAGGGCGTAGTTCTGTACACGGGCGGCTTGCAGATATAGCCCGACAGCACAATCGAGTTGGGGTTTTTATCGGGCTGAGAGTCGAGAAGCTCGCGCACGAACACCGTAAGCATAAGGCGGGATTTCCCGTCCTCGAGCTTGTTATACGAACGGAACTGACCCAGCGCGCAGATGTGGCCGCCGCGCTTCATATCCTCGGTCATTATCCGCTCGGAAACGGTGACGGGCAATATATCCGCCTGACCCGAAAGACGCATTACTCTGACGTAAAACTCGTAAAATCCTTCGCCGTAGACCTCATGCGAGAACTCGGCATCGGAAACTATTTCTCCGTAAATGTAAACCTTATTGTTTTTCTCTGCGTTGTAATTCATATATGCCTCCAAAAAAGTTTTTCAAATCGTTTTACTTTGCAGGGATTTGTCTGCCCGTGCCGTCGATAGTATAGTTATCTTTATAGATAAGCTCGCCTATCGGCACGAAGCTGTAACCCTTGTTTTTCAGCGTTTCCAAAATTATGGGAACCGCCTCCGCAGTATGCAGTCCGTTATTATGCATGAGTATAATCGAGCCGTTTTTGACGCTGCTGATTACGCGCATGGCAATGTCCGTTGCCGAAAGGTCCTTCCAGTCCAGACTGTCGGTATCCCACTGTATGGTATAATAGCCCAGCTCAGACGCGGTTTTGATAAGCTCGTCGTCGTAGTCGCCGTAGGGCGGACGGAAAAGATTTACGTCCTTACCCGTAACCGACTTAATCGCTTCGGACGAGGTGGAAAGCTCTAACTTGATTTCCTCTCCGTTCTGCTTTGACATATAACTATGCGTCGACGAATGCGTACCGATTTCGTGACCCGCCGCGTCTATTTTTTTGACGTACTCGGGGTACTTCTCGGTCCAGAATTCGACCATGAACCAGGTGGCCTTTACGTCGCTGACTTTCAGCGCGTTTAATATACCGTCCGTATGCTCGACGCCCCAGGCACAGTCAAAGGAAATTGCGACGGTTTTGTCCTCCCGCTCGACACTGTAAATGGGAACAAGGCGCGTTGTGTTTCCGAAATATACCGCATACGCGCCCGTGTAGTAGACCGTAACCGACAGCACCGTAAAGATAACCGCGGCAACCGCCGCAAGCAACGCGCTTTTAAGTTTAAAAGTTCTAATCACCGCTTACTCTCCGATAATATCACATTCAATACAATGAATTATGTCTGATTTTGCCGCAAACGCACTAATTATAGGATGTATGCAACAAAACTCTTTACCTATATTTATTTGACTGAAATTAAAAATATTCTACCGCACAAAAAAAAAGGCGCGCCGTCGCAGCGCGCTTCATTCAGCATAAAATAAAAACCGTATTTGTCAACATCAAAACGGCAACAAAAAAGCTCTTGAATATTTTTCAAGAGCTTTTCTATATATTTAATTTTTTGTTTCAGCCGTATCTTCCAAAATGCCGCAGACGAGTAAAATATACCACTTCATATACGTACGAAGAAGAAGTTACGGAATCGTGTGTTGCATCGGTACAAATCACCTCTATAATCTCGGCTTCAACCTCAATTCCATTGTAATATAGATTATCGATAAAATTGTCACTTCGATAATGACTCCAAAAAATAACGGAAAGAACGGCAAAGACAATAAAAGCGACGTTTATAAAAATTTGGTATAAGATAAATTTATTCTTTATTCCTATATCCATATTCCGTCCTTGAAGTTTTGCGATACGCACTATTTAAGCTTTCCCTTGTCCTTTCTGTTTTGCCTGACAATTTTTTCGTAGCCGTAGTCGGACGGGGTATAGTAAATTCTGTCTTTCAATTTGTCGGGCAGATACTGCTGATTGACCCACCCTCCCGCAAAGTCATGCGGGTACTTATACGCGCGGCTTTGCGTCTTAGTAGAACCGTCGCCGAACGTATTGTCTTTAAGGTACGGCGGAACGCCCTCGTCGTCACGCACCTCGCGCGCATCCTTTTTAGCCGCGCCCATCGCCTGAACGACCGTGTTGCTTTTTGGCGCCTCGCAGACGTAAATAATTGCATTCGAC
>CATJZR010000072.1 GCA_949745625.1 uncultured Eubacteriales bacterium
AGTCAACACGTGCTTGAACGAGTCGGATTTAAGTTTATTAGAGAAGAATACGGTTTCAAATATTTTAGATTTGAACGTTAAATTTCAATTTATCGTTCTGAAAATGTATAGTTAAAAGCTCTCAAACAAATTTGTTTGAGAGCTTTTGTCCTCGCCTGAAAGTGCAATTTAGTTTTTTTATTCACTATGGGAAGTGCGCTTTTGCCCGTCCGTTTTTATTAATAGTTGTCCGCGTGTATTTCAAAATATGCCTTAGGGTGATTGCAGACGGGGCAGACCTCGGGAGCTTTCGTTCCGACGACGATATGTCCGCAGTTGCGGCATTCCCAGACCTTGACCTCGCTTTTTTTGAACACCTCGGCAGTTTCGACGTTCTTTAAAAGCGCGCGGTATCTTTCCTCGTGGTGCTTTTCAATCGCGCCGACCATTCTGAATTTTGCCGCAAGCTCTTTAAAGCCCTCTGCCTCGGCAGTCTTTGCGAATTCTTCGTACATATCCGTCCATTCGTAATTTTCGCCGCCGGCGGCTTCGGTAAGGTTTTGCGCGGTGTCGCCTATGCCCTGAAGCTCTTTAAGCCACATTTTGGCGTGTTCCTTTTCGTTGTCAGCCGTCTTTAAAAACAGAGCCGAAATCTGCTCGTAGCCCTCTTTTTTTGCTACCGAAGCAAAATAGGTATATTTGTTTCTCGCCTGCGATTCTCCGGCGAAAGCCGCCTCGAGATTTTTTTCGGTTTTTGTACCTTTGTATTTGTTTTCCATAAAATTCTCCTTTATTTGTTTTAATTATTATACCGCAGCCGGTTAAATTATTCAATTTTTACTGCGGATTTATTCCGTAAGCTCTCTTGCAAGTGCGGTAAGTTGCGCGTCGGAAGCTTCGTCCTGCGCGGAAGTCACCGTAACCGTAGTTTCGCAGAAGGACAAGCCCTTAAAGCCTTCCAATGCGGAACGCATAATTTTTGCGGCGGCAGGCGCCCAGCTTCCGTTCTGGATAAAGCCTACAGTGCGGTTACTGAAATTTTTTGACTTCAGTTTATTGATGAAGGCTTCTGCCCGGGGCATAATCCCGCCGTCATAGGTTATGCTGGCTATGACGGTTTTTGAGTATCTGAACGCGTTTGCAACCGCCTGCGCGTCGTCGCATCTGTTCAAATCCGCTGTCTCGGCCTTAACGCCGCGTTTTTTCAGCTTGTAACACAGCTTTTCGGCGGCCGCCGCAGTGTTGCCGTAAACGGACGCATACGCGATAAATACGCCGTCTTCTTCGGGGCGGTACGCGCTCCATATATCGTACTTGTTTATATAATATCCGAGGTCGCCCTTCAAAACCGGACCGTGCAGGGGACAGACGGCTTTTATATCGAGGGCTGCGGCTTTTTTCAAAACGCTCTGAACGGGGTTTCCGTATTTGCCGACTATATTTATAAAGTAACGTCTGGCTTCGTCAAGCCAATCCTCTTCGTGGGCAAGCGCGCCGAATTTGCCGAATGCGTCCGCGGAAAAAAGTATCTTGTCCGTCGCATCGTAGGACAGCATAACCTCCGGCCAGTGAACCATAGGCGCAAAGACGAAAGATATTCTGTGTTTTCCGAGGTCGAGGATATCGCCTTCTTTGACGGTCAGTCTGCCGGCGGAAAGTCCTTTGAAAAACCTGTCTGCAATTATAAACGTTTTTTCGTTTCCGACGAGTGTGGCGGAGGGGTATTTCTGCAAAAAGGCGGGTATGCTTGCCGCGTGGTCGGGCTCCATGTGCGATATTATAAGGTAGTCGGGGGTTGCGCCCTTTAAAACGTTTTCAAGATTTTTCAGCCATTCGTCGGTTTTACGTTTGTCAACGGTGTCAAACACGGCAATTTTTTTATCGATGCAAACATACGAATTGTATGAAATTCCGTTCGGCACAGAATACTGCCCTTCAAAGAGGTCTATCTCAGTATCGTCAACGCCGACGTAGTAAATGTCTTCGGAAACTTTTAACATAAAAACACTTCCTTATTTTCAGTTTAATATGATACACGTTTTCTGATTCCAAGTCAACTTTATAAGCCTGAATTTCGGATAATTAACAGGGACGCCGCGCGGCGTCCGGTTTTATCGCATATCCTCGGGAATAGATGCAACTAATTCTTTGTAAATATTGTCAAACGCATTTACAGTGATTTATAACAGGGGCTTAGAATACATTTTGCGACAGCGCGACGGGGCAAACTTTAACCGCAGGGCAAGGGTAATTTTGCGGACAATTACCTTAATTAAAGTAAGTATTTCAGAAATAATGTTTTCCCCTTATTCAGCAGATTTTAATAAATGAATTACAAGCTTCATCTTTGCTTACCTAAGTCTGGATTTTGCAGCTTGACAATATATAAAAGAAGTATATAATTATTATGGTAAAAAGAAATTAAAATAAGGAGAGGGAAATGCACACACTAACGATGCTTGAATATCTTTCAATGCTTTCCGCAAATAATAACCGCGAATGGTATCATGAACACAAAAAAGAGAACAAAGAGGCAGCCGGGCAGTTTGAACAGCTTGTGCAAGAGCTGATTTACGGTATAGGAACGTTTGATGAAAGCGTGCTGCACAACAATCCCCAAGAGCTGACTTTCAAGCTTGTGCGCGACACGAGGTTCAGTCACGACAAGTCGCCCTATAATCCTTCGTTCAGGGCACATATCGGGGCGAAGGGCAAGCTGCCCGTTCCTGTCGGATATTATATAATGATAAAGCCGGACGGCGGCTCGTTTTTAGGCGGCGGCTTGTTTGCCGATATGTTTTCAAACGCCACCGCAATGGTGCGCAAATACATAGCCGCACACCCGGACGAATGGAATGAGGTAATATCAGCTGCCGAGTTCGGAAAATATTTTACGGTAAAAGGTACCGCGCTTAAAAACGTCCCCGCAGGGTTTGACAAAGAGCATCCGCAAGCCGAATATTTAAAATACAAATCCTGGTATCTGGAATACCGTTTGACGGACGAAGAGGTCTGCGACGGCGAAGGTTTTTTGCGCAAATCGCTTGAAGTGTTTAAGGCAATGAAGCCGTTTAACGATTATCTTAATCGTGCGTTGAAGGATTTCACTATGCCGACGAGGTAAAAAACGCACGGCTGAAATTCGTATAGATACTTGAAATTGAGTATATTGGTATGATATAATTAAATAGTAAAATTTTAATTGGGGAGTAAAATATGCACAGATATGATGATTGCGGTCTGATACAGGACGGCAAGGTAATTACTTTCAGGCCGTACGACGGCTTTGACGGAAATATAACTATTCCCGCCGACGTTACCGAAATAGGCAACCGTGCCTACGAAGTGGCGTTTTGCGGCATAAAAAGGGTAGATATTTCGCCTACCGTTAAAAAAATCGGAGAAAGGGCGTTTGCCTGTTGCGAAAAATTAGAGGAAATTATTATTCCCGCCGGCTTAGAAGTTATAGGAAAAGAGGCTTTTTCCGATTGCCACAGCCTTAAAAAAGTTTATATTTCCGAAACGGTAACGTCGATAGGCAAGGGCGCGTTCGACGACTGCGGCGATATAGAAGAAATTACCGTGGCGGAAAACAATCCCGTATACCGCAGCAGCGGCAACTGCCTTATAGAAATTAAGAAAAAAACTTTGATACGCGGCTGTAAAAACAGCGTTATTCCCGCCGACGGTAGCGTTACGGTTATAGCGGATTGTGCCTTTTCCAACAACACCGCGCACCCGAGAAACAGAGTTCACAGCAAGGGCAGCTCTGAAATAGTTATTCCCGAC
>CATJZR010000073.1 GCA_949745625.1 uncultured Eubacteriales bacterium
GGAAATGTACACATTTTTGGATAAGGGAAACCGTTCGGTGACGTTAAAGCCGGAGGGTACGGCGGGCGTTGCGCGCTCGTTCGTTGAGAACGGTATGTCAAACGACGGACTCCCGGCAAAAATGTATTATTTTTCGCCGGCGTTCAGATACGAGCGCCCGCAGGCGGGACGGCTGAGAGAACACCACCAGTTCGGCGTGGAGCTTTACGGCTCGAAGGAGCCGCAGGCGGATGCGGAGGTAATAACACTCGTCGACGTTTTCTATAAGAGGTTAGGGCTTAAAAACGTAAAGCTGCAAATAAATTCGATAGGCTGTGCGGAGTGCAGAAAAGCTTATTCTGCGGCTCTTAAAGAATACTTTAAGCCGCATCTGTCGGAGATGTGCGCGGACTGCAATTCGCGTTTTGAAAAGAACCCTATGCGTATGCTTGACTGCAAGGAAGAGCGCTGTAAAAGTATTACCGCGAATGCGCCTGCCATTACCGAATATTTGTGCGACGACTGCCGCGCCCACTTCGGCGAGGTAAAAAAGCTGCTTGAGCTGAGCGGCGTGCAGTTTGAAGTTAATCCTTCTATCGTGCGCGGGCTGGACTATTACAGCCGCACCGTTTTTGAATTTATATCGGAGGCGGCGGGCGCGCAGGGCACTGTGTGCGGCGGAGGGAGGTACGATACCCTCCTGCAGCAGATAGGCGAAAAGCCTGTTCCCGCAGTCGGTTTCGGCGGAGGGATAGAACGCCTTTTAATGGTTATGGAAGCCGAGGGCGTAAAATTTCCCAAACCTGAAAAGCCCCGCGTATATATCGCGGGTATTGACGAAAAAACGCGTGAAGCTGCATTTAAAATTGTAAATGAGCTGCGAAAAAGCGGTATAAGCGCGGAATGTGATTTGATGGAGCGCTCCGTTAAGGCACAATTCAAGTACGCGGACAAATCGGGTGCGGAATATGTCGCGGTTATCGGTGAAAACGAGCTTGCAAGCGGCGAAGTAAATTTAAAGAAAATGTCCGACGGCACGCAGGAAGCGGTTAAATCGGACAACATTATCACATACTTATCAAAGGAGTAAAAAAATATGGAACAGATTAACACTGAAAAATTCGACGAATTATTAAAAGGGGACAAGCCCGTCGTGTGCGACTTTTTCGCAACCTGGTGCGGACCCTGCAAAATGCTTGCGCCCGTAATGGAAGAGGTTTCAAAAGACTTTTCCGATAAGGCTGTTTTTGTCAAGGTTGACGTTGATGAAAACGGCGACCTTGCAAGAAGGTACGGCGTTATGTCTATTCCGCAGGTATTCGTTTTCAAGAACGGAGAAGAGGCGGCTAAATCAGTCGGCTACACCTCCAAAAGCGAAACCGCGGAATTTCTTAAAAACAACCTTTAAAAAACAGCCCTGCTTTTTGATTACACCCCAAAAGTTTATCTGACTTTTGGGGTGTACTTCATTCAAGGGGCTGTTTTTTGTTCTTGGGGGCGGGGACTCTCGGTAATTAATGCGGCAATTCCGTTTAGTTTGTTGCCGTTTAAAGGAAAGGCTTTAATCAGCATTGCATAAACTATGACGAGCGCCGCGGCGGAAAATACGGGGCTAATTACGTACAGTCCGTTTATGCTTAGCAGCGTTCGCGTATACATCAGCCATTGTGCCGTTTCCAAAAGCGCGTAAGCGATAAACGAGTTTTTATCGCGGTAAGCGGCAAAATAAATTATTAAAAATATTTCGGCGATATAGTAAAATCTGTCAAGCATCTTCGGCATAAAGAACACCGAATTGAGGGGTAAAAGTATGCAAAGCAAAAGCACGTTTTGCGCGTTGAGCACCTTACCGCTTTTTTTAAGCACGCTTACTATTATGAGTATATCCGTGACAGCGGTTATCGCAATAAACAGCACGAGCAAAATGTAGTAAGCGACGCTTTTTGCGGGTATTGACGAAAATGGTAACAAAATATTCGCGCAGTGTCCGTTAAGCGCTTGCCCCGCGTTGCCCACTGCTACCTGATTGAAATAGACGTCGAACACCTTGAAGAAGCTTCCGCCGAAGAATACGGGCAGACAGCTTAAAGCCATAAACGCAAGCGGTACCAGCCAAATATATCTCCAAAGCAGATATTTTCTTCCCTCGGCATCTCTTGCCAACAGCAGCACGAGCCCTACTGGTAAAATCAATACGGTCTGCATTTTGAATGCAAGCCCCAAACCGATAAAAAGATAAGCGGGTACGGAAAGGCGCTTTAACGCGAAGTAAACACCTGCGACGGCGCACATAGTGTACATGGTATCGCACTGCGCCCATTGACTGCTGTTGGTAAACGGTATCGGAAGCAGCAGAAAAGCAGCCGCCCAAAGATAGTTGAAGCTTTCTTTTCTTACTAATCCGACAAGCTTTATCGCAAAGAAAACCGTTCCCGCTTCGAAATAGAAGGACAGCGTTTTAATAAGGTAAAGGTCGCTGATATTCATACGGGAAAAGGCTATCAGAAAGTAATTATAAAGCGGGGGATAATTTCCTACCTGCTTTATAAAGCAGTCCGCAACGGACAGACCTCTGTATTCCTCTACCCATTGCGACAGATAGTATATGTAGTCCCTGCTTTGAAAGTTTGCAAAACAAATCCGTACGGCGTAAGATAGCGCAAGCATAGCCGCGATAATAAACGTCGTAGCGCTCTTTTTATGCTTTGCGGCTGCGAATACGAAGTATATTACTAACGGCAGAGCCGTGGCGACGTAGATAAACGCGCAGCTTGCGGCGCCGTAGTGTACTGGCAGGGGCAGGCGTGCCTTTGCCAAATCGAGGGCAAAAAGCACCGCAAAAAGTATTGCGCATACGCAAAATATCCAAAATCTGTAATCCTTTAAGCGCGCTTTATCCATAATTTACCTCTGAATGATTATATAACAATGTTTTGTATTTATCAAGTTAAATAGTTGTAATTTGATTTACGCAGTGTTATAATTATTTAACAAATCGACGGCAAAAGGGGTTGCAACCCCTTTTGCGTTTGCACGGTAAACGCAAAAAGATAAGGGAATAGCAGATGGATGAAGCGACATCGAACGGCAGATTTAAAGAATTTATAACCCGTTACGGACATTTTTTCTGGATAGCGGGTTTAGCCTTTCTTTTTATTACCGTTTGCAGTACCTGCTCGTTTCTTTACCCGAATAACGAATGGGTAGACTCGAATATATATTTCACGGTCGGCAAGGCGCTGCTGCGCGGCAAGGTGCTTTACAGAGATATATTCGACCATAAGGGCCCCTTTATATATTGGGCGCACTCGCTTGCGTATCTTATATCGCACCGCAACTTTATAGGCGTATATCTTTTAGAGCTCGCGCTGGCGTTCGTGCTTATATACGCCGAATACAGAATACTGCTTCTGTACGTCGAAAAAAAGCACGCGCTTATATGTCTTCCGCTTGTGGCTTTTGCCAGCTACGCTACTTACGCGCTTTTTTACGGCGACAGTGCGGAGGAGTTCGTTTTGCCGTTTATGGCTGTTTCGCTGCTGCATATCCTGCAGCTATCGAGGGGCGGGAAGCTCGGGCTTGTCAAGTACGGCGCGGCGGGCGCATTCACGGCTTATACGTTCTGGATAAAATACACGCTTTGCGGCTTCTATTTCGGTTGGGCGCTGCTGGTGCTGATATTCGAATTGAAGGATAAAAATTACAAGCGTCTGCTTGCGGGCATCGGGGTATTCTTCGCGGCGTTTGCGGCAGTGTCTCTGCCCGTGTTCGTTTACTTCGGCGTAAACGGCGCTTTCGCCGAGCTTTGGGAAGTGTACTTTTACGACAACCTTTTCGTATATACCGCCGGTACCGATGGCGATATAGTGGGAATCTTCAAGAAGATTTTTATGCCGCTTTGGTTGTTTATCCGTTCGATATTCTTCGGCCTGACATTTTATATTTTTATAATTCCCGGCTTCGTGTATTTTGCAATGTGCAAGGAATACTGCCGCCGCGAAAAGGCGGTAATATTTGCGCTGTTCGGCGCAATGAATTTCTTTATTTACGCCGGTGGGCGCGGCGGCGCGTATTACGGACTTACCGTAAATATTTTTGCGTTTACGGGCGCGGTAGCACTGTTCAAGGTAAGGTTTGCGCAAAAGGCGCGGGACAGGCTTCTTAAAAAATTTTGTCTGACGGCGGGCGTGTGCGCGTTCGTTCTTACGGGGCTGTCCGTTGCGGTCAATCCCATAAGGTACAGAATTTTCGCACCGGTAAGCTCGCGCGTGCAGTACATGTTTGCAGAGATTATAGACGAACACCCCTCGGGAAATATCATAAATTACGGCGTGCTGGATTTGGGTATTCATACCGCTACCGACACCGTTCCCGACTGTAAATATTTTTTCAAGCCCAACATAGCCCTGCCCGAAATAATGCAGACGCAGACCGAGTGGGTGACGGAAGGGAAGGCGCACTACGTCGTCTGTCTTGCGCCGCTGCCCGAGGAAATTTCGGGCAAGTACGAGCTGCTTGCCGAGGAAAAGCAGCTCGGCGACAGTAAAATAGAAACTTATTATCTGTACGGATTAAAGGAATTTATAAAATGACGGTTTTATACTTGGTATTACCTTGTTTTAACGAAGAGGACGCTTTGCCGGTATCGGCACCCAAACTAAGAGACAAGCTTTCCTCGCTTATATCTGCGGGTAAAATCAGCGACAAAAGCAGAATAATGTTCGTTAACGACGGCTCGCGCGATAAAACGTGGGAAATCATTACCGAATTACACGATAAGGATAAGCATTATTCGGGTGTCAATCTTTCGCGCAACCGCGGTCAGCAGAACGCAATGCTTGCAGGGCTGGAAACCGCGGCAAGGTTCGCCGACGCGATGATTACGGTCGATGTTGATTTGCAGGACGACATAAACGCAGTGGACGAAATGCTGGAAAAGTACGAGGCGGGCTGCGATATAGTTTACGGAGTGCGCAACGCGCGTAAAAAGGACAGCTTTTTCAAGCGCTTTACCGCAGAGGGCTTTTATAAAGTCATAAATAAAATGGGCGGCGAGATAATATTCAATCATTCGGAATACCGACTGATGTCGCGGCGCGCGGTCAAGGCGTTGAGCGAGTACAAAGAGTGCAACCTGTTTTTAAGGGGCCTTGTGCCCATGATAGGCTATAAGTCGGACGTGGTTTTTTACGAGCGTGAAAAGCGCATAGCTGGCGAAAGCAAGTATCCGCTTAAAAAGATGCTTGCGCTTGCGTACGAGGGCATAACCTCGCTTACGCTTACGCCCATAAAAATAATCCGCACTGCGGGCGTGCTGTTTACGCTTTTGGGGTTGGCGGGACTTGCCGCGACTATTACGCTTTACTGCCTCGGCATAGCCGGCTCGGTATGGATATTACTTTCCGCATTGGTTGCAATGAGCGGCATAATCGAATTTTCCGTCGGCATAGTAGGCGACTACGTAGGTAAAACATATTTTGAGGTAAAGCACAGACCGCGCTATTTTATTTCCGAAAGTCTGGTAGACGAAGAAAATGAACGCAGTTAAGGACTTTTTTAAAAAATTCATAGATAAAAAGACGCTGAAATTTCTCGTAGTCGGCATTGCGAATACTGCCGTCGGCATGGGTATAATGCTGTTGCTTTCTTTTATTTTCAACAGGACCGTGCCCGAATTCGCGGCGCGACTGGTATTCACTTTAGGCACAACAAATTACACTGCGTCATATATTATTTCATCGGCTGTCAACTATATTGCCGGCGGCATACTCAGCTACTTTCTGAATAAGTACTGGTCGTTCGGCAATAAAGAAAAGTCCAAGGCGATAGTTGCGAAATTTATTGTGACCGTACTGTTAAGCTACGCCGCGGCATATCTTTGCGCAAAGCCATTAATGGAGCTTGCCCTTGAAAAGTCGGATATAGCCGGCAAGTGGAAAGAATTTATTGCGCTTATAGCAGGCGCGGGACTTTACACTGTTTTAAACTATTTCGGACAGAGGTTTTTTGCCTTTGCCGAAAGCAAGGATAAGGTTGCGCAGGCAGAGCTTGCCGCAGCTTCGGATACCGAAGATAAGGAAGATATTGTAGAGGAAGAGGATAGTAATGATTGATATTTCCATAATTCGCGAAACCGACCCCGAAATCGCAGCCGCGCTTGAGGGCGAACTAAACCGTCAGCGGAACAATATAGAGCTGATAGCAAGCGAAAACTTCGTTTCTCCCGCAGTTCTGGCTGCGGCAGGTAGTCACCTTACCAACAAATATGCGGAGGGTTATCCTTCGCATAGATATTACGGCGGCTGCCAATGCGTTGACGTCGCGGAAAATCTTGCGCGCGACAGACTGAAAGAGCTGTTCGGCTGCGAATACTGCAACGTGCAGCCTCACTCGGGTGCAAGCGCAAACCTTGCGGTGCTGTTCGCTGCGTGCGAAACGGGCGATACCGTTATGGGCATGAATCTTTCGCACGGCGGTCATCTTTCGCACGGCTCACCCGTGAATATTTCGGGCAAGTATTTTAAAATAGTGCCCTACGGCGTCGGCTGGAACGGACGCATAGACTACGACGAAATGGAAAAAACCGCGCTGGAATGTAAACCGAAGCTGATAATATGCGGCGCAAGCGCCTATCCGAGAATAATCGATTTCAAGCGTATCCGTGAAATCTGCGATAAGTGCGGAGCGCTTATGATGGCTGATATAGCGCATATTGCGGGCTTGGTTGCGGCCGGGCTTCACCCCTCGCCCGTGCCGTATGCGGATTTCGTAACGTCAACCACGCATAAAACTTTGCGCGGCCCGCGCGGCGGCATAATAATGTGCCGTGAAAAGTGGGGTAAGGCTATCGACAAAGCCATATTCCCCGGCGTACAGGGCGGACCGCTTATGCACATAATCGCGGCAAAGGCGGTCGCTTTCAAGGAAGCGTTGAGTCCCGAATTTAAGGAATATCAGAAACAGATATTAAAAAATTCCGCAGCAATGGCGCGAATGTTCACTAAGCGCGGAATAAAAATGGTTTCCGGTGGAACGGATAATCACCTCATACTGCTCGATTTAAGGGGCAAGGATATAACCGGCAAACAACTTGAAGTAATGCTTGACGAAGTTAATATCACCGTCAACAAAAACGCAATACCGTTCGATACGCAAAGTCCCTTTATAACATCGGGTATACGCATAGGTACTCCGGCAATAACCACTCGCGGAATGAAAGAGCAAGAGGCGGAAAAAATTGCGGACTTAATCTGCGAGGTTATCGAAAAACGCGAAAGTGCGCATGATTTCGTTAAGTCCGAAGTTGCGGCATTAAGCAAAGCGTTTCCGCTGTACGAAAACTGCATAAAATAATAATTATAAAAACAGGCGGCGAAGTTTTCA
>CATJZR010000074.1 GCA_949745625.1 uncultured Eubacteriales bacterium
AAACTTTCGCAGTTTTAAAAAAATTATTTCTTACCGAAAACAATAAAGCCCGAGGCGGTCGCCTCGGGCTGTATAAGTTGTTTGAGTATTTAAGTTGCGATATAGACTACTTCAATAGCAGTTATAATAACCTGCCCTTTTTTAGTTCCAGAGGAGTGTGATACTGTAAATTGTATTGATTGAGCGTTGACTTCAATAGCTTCATTTGACTTTGAACTAATAGAACCGCTCTTTAATACGCCACTATTTGATATTGTATAAGTGAACTTTACAGATACAATATTGTAGCCACTTGCAGCCGAAACTGTAATTTTTCCGTTGTCACTCTCGTAGGTTCGCCAGCCATTACTAAAGTATGCACCAGTATTTTGTGAGCCTTGTGCAGTTATCGTAATATTACCGTCCATATTAATAGTTCTGTATGGAGTTGCAGTGTTTCCAGCAGAAACAGTCCAATTGTTTTTTTCTGCATATTCGCTCATTATTACGGATGTGGTAATGGGTTCCGCAGGTGCCTCATTGCCAGTTGCGAGTATAGTTAAGGTAAAGGCTTTGTTTTCGGTTGCCAAATCGTCGCCCTCGCCGTAGGTTAGAGTGGCTGTGAGGCTAACGACAACATCATTTTCTTGCTGTACAACAACCATTTCATTAGTAGCAGCGTCATAAATGAAAGCTTCTACGACATCGTCTTCATTATCTATCGACCAGCTAATAGTTACTCCGTAACTTGCAGTTAAAGGAAGGCTAAATTCTTCAGTGCATTCCGTGCGAATAGCTAAAGCTTCTTTTGCGTACGCTACTCTGTCAGCCGCGCTCATTTCAATTGCGGTAACTTTGCCGCTTGTAAGCTGTGCCTTGGTCGAGTTATAGAACAATAATTTACCGGTTGCGGTAACCGTCCAGTTAACAAGCTCATCTGCTGCCGTTGTTGCGCTTCCGACACCCTGTGCAAATGCCGCCCGGTATACGTCAAATACAAATTCGCCTTCTTTCAAAGTAATATCAATATTTTTATAGCTTGCGCTGTAAGCTTTATTGGTTGATACAATTCCTTTGACGGTAAATTCTTTAGTTGAAGCGGAGTTGCCGTAATACTTAACTACAGGCATAATTTCCGCTACGGTGTAGGTCTTTTCGTTATCGATTACGAATTCTATCGCAGCGCAATAATCGCTATCGTTATAGAACGTGCCGAAATTGCCGTCAGTTGCAGTGTTGGTATCGCCGACAGCCATTACCTTGAACGTGTCCGCTTCCGCAAGGTCAACCGTTACAGTGTTATCCTGCGTTTCGACAGCGTCGCCGCCGTTAACCACGTAAGCGTATTTGGTTGCGTTGGGAACTGCATTCCAGCTTGCAACAACCTTGCCCGCGGTCGTACCCTCGATAGCGAGCGTAACGTCCGGAACGGCAAGAGTTTGAGGTGCGGTATAGGTTACCGAATCGGTATATTCGCTGTCCGTATAAATAGTTCCGTCTCCGACAGCCTTAACGGTTACCGACTGTCCCGACGTAAGCGTGAAGGTTGCGTCCAAAGCGAGTGCGGTCTCTTCGCCGCCGTCAACCTTATATTTAAACGAGGACGCATTGGGGTGAGTTACGGAAACGGTACCGTCGCGCGCAATAGTAATCTCAATCAAAGCTTTGTTAAGCTGGCTCGCTTCCGTAGGTGCGGTATAGGTTTCTGCATCACCGAAATCGCTGCTTAAATATCTGCGTTCGCCGATAGTTTTAATTTTTATCGACTGTCCGTCTTGAAGAGCTACTTCTAATTTACATTCGGTGGTTTCCTGCTCTTCCCCGTCGGCTCCGTCAGTCGTTATAACGTAAACATATTTAACGGCGTGCTCAACGGCTTCCCAGCTGACGACGCCCGCTTTGTTTATAGTAATTGCGGGAGGGTCAAGCTGAACGGTTTGCCAAACGTAGGTCTTTTCCTCCGAATACGCGCTGTTTGCCCAGTCTATTCCGTCCCCGACGGCGTAAACCTTAATAGTCGCGTTGTTATCGAGAAGGGGAACCAGGGTCTTGTCGGTAGATATAAGTTCTCCGCCGTTTATCGCGTACTTGTATCCGGTTGCGTGCTCGACCGCTGTCCAACTCGCGTTACCGTCTGCGTCAATAGTGACGACGGGGGCTTCAAGGGGAAGGGCTATTCTTTCAACGTAGACGTCGATGGAATCGAGGCGCACCTGAGCCGAAAGGGTTTCCACGTCGAACGAGTCGACTTGTACGTTGAACTTAACGATAACGTCCTTGCCGTCTACGGAGTGCGTAATGCTCGTTCTCGTAAACGAACTGTTAAGCGCGGTTGCGTAAGACAATGTATTGCAGTGGAATACGATTTTAACTATACCTTCATATTCTACTTTTATGGCAGAATCCTTATAAAGTCTTACGGGGTTAAAGTTGTTGGAAACGTCTGTCGTGCTATCGGCCTTTTCGTTGGTAAAAGTGATTCCGTTCTGCGTCCAGATTTGCGAGTTTGAATCCTGGGAGGTGCGGTTAGCCTCGTCTGCAAACGAGAGGGAAGCGGCAAGCTTCGAGTCTATATAGGCACGGGCTGCCGAGAAATTACTGTCGAGGTAATTTTCACCGTCTCCTATCGCCTTAACGATAATTTTCTGTCCTTTGCTAAGCTGAACGGAGGTTGCAGCCGTTTCGGTTTCTTTGCCGTCGTTGATTTTATAAACGTACTTGGTTGCGTATTCTATTGCGCGCCAGCTTGCAAGACCGCTATCGTCTATCTCGACGGTGGGAGCCATAAGCTTTTCGGGCTGAGGCGTAACCGTGCCCTGTTCGTAGGTCTTAGCGGCGGAATAGTCGCCGTCGACGTATTCGTTGCCGTTACCGAGCGCCTTTACCTGAATGGTCTGTCCGTCGGTAAGCTGCTTTGTAAGCTCGGTCTGTTCGGTTTCGGTATCGCCGATTTTAACCATATAACCGCTTGCATTTGTAACCGCCTGCCAGCTTGCAAGTCCGGTGGTGTCTATTACGACTACGGGCGTGCCGAGTTTTTCGGGTTGAGGGGTCGTACCTGCGGTGTAGGTCTTAGCTTCGGAGAAATCGCCGGTCGTATAGTTGGTGCCGTCGCCGACTGCTTTTACCCGAATTGTCTGCCCGTCGGTAAGCTGTTTGCTAAGCTCGGTCTGTTCGGTTTCGGTATCGCCGATTTTAACCATATAACCGATTGCGTTGGGAACGGCCTCCCAGCTTGCAAGGCCGTTAGCGTCTATATCGACTTCGGGCGTGCCGAGTTTTTCGGGTTGAGGGGGCGTGCTCTGTTCGTAGGTCTGAACCGCGGAATAATCGCCCGTTGTGAAGGCCGTACCGTCGCCGACTGCTTTTACCTGAATGGTCTGACCGTCGGTAAGCTGTTTGCTAAGCTCGGTCTGTTCGGTTTCGGTTTCGCCGATTTTGACGACGTATTTGGTTGCGTTTTCGACAGCCGTCCAGCTTGCAAGTCCGTTTGCGTCAATCGTGACCGTGGGGGTGCCGAGTTTTACGGGCTGCGCGGGCTTTTCGTAGGTTTTAGCCTCGGAATATCCGCTATCCGTAAAGTTAACGCCGTCGCCGACTGCTTTGACCGCTATCGACTGTCCGTCCGTTAAGGTAACGGAAGTTTTGCTTGTGGTCTGTTCTTTGCCGTTGCTTATTTTATAAGCATAGCCGCTTGCGTTTTCGATGGCGGACCACCGAGCAACGCCGTCTGCATCGACCGTAACTACGGGCGTTGCCAACTGAACGGGCTCGGTTTCGTCGTTACACGAATCGCATGCGGCAAGACAGAAACACATACATATTGAGAGAATGAGGCTTAAAGCCACCAGCAATAAATGTCGTCTTTTCATACGACCTCCTTAAAAAATATTATATATAAGCTAAGCTTGTATTTCCAAAGAGTTGCGGGGTTGAAGCGATGTGCATGCTGCGCATGCACAAGCGCGCCGCGGCGCGCTTAATAATCATTATTATATGATTTTTTATATTGTAACACTTAATTTGTCAAAAAACAATACCCTATTGTAAATTTGTTTTAAAATGTTAATTATCACGCGCGGGCGCGGCAAAAATTGCAAATTCCCTTGACGAAACGGGCGGGATAATTTAAAATAGTACCGTATGTGCAATATTACAGCGGGCGATGTCGAGCTGAGCCTTAGGAAAAAATTTAAAAAATCGATGTTTTCGCGGTTTGCGAAGGCGGTCGTTGAGTACGAACTTATAAGCGCGGGCGACAAAATCGCGGTGTGTATGTCGGGCGGAAAGGACAGCTTTGCGCTTGCAAAGCTGTTTCAGGAACTGAAACGGCACAACAAGGTGCCGTTCGAGTTGGTTTTTCTGGTAATGGACCCTGGGTACAGCCCCGCCAACCGCGCCATGATAGAGCGCAACGCCGAGCTGTTGGATATACCTATAACCGTTTTTGAAACGGATATTTTCGAGAGTGTACACGGGATAGGAAAATCGCCGTGCTATCTATGCGCGAGAATGAGGCGCGGACACCTGTATCACCGCGCAAAGGATTTGGGGTGTAACAAAATCGCGCTCGGGCACCACTATGACGACGTTATCGAAACGGTACTTATGGGTATGCTGTACGGCGGGCAGATTCAGACGATGATGCCCAAGGTGAGAAGTGCCAACTTCGAGGGGATGGAGCTGATAAGGCCGATGTATCTTATCCGCGAGTCCACAGTCAAGCATTGGCGAGACTACAACGGGTTGCAATTTTTGCAATGCGCCTGCAAGTTTACGGAAAACGGAGAAAAAAACGAGGACGATTCTAAGCGCCGCAAGATGAAGCGACTTATAGCCACGCTCGAGTCCGAGGACGCGGGCGTAGAGCAAAACATTTTCAGAAGCGTGGAAAACGTCAATCTTAAATCGGTAATCGAATATAAGGATAAGGACGGGGTAAGGCACCGTTTTACAGAGGACTATTAAAGGGGGAGTTAAATGAAGATTATACACTGCGCGGACGTACATCTCGGTTCGCAAATGAAAAAGCTGCCGAGGGACAAGTCCGACGAGCGCGCGCGCGAACTGCGCGCAACTTTCGAGCGAATGATTGCCTACGCCAAGCGCGAGGGCATAAGCTGCATCCTTCTTGCGGGCGACGTTTTCGACGGCGACAGACCGTTTAAAAAGGATAAGGAATTTTTTTACGGTGCGGTGCGGCGCAATCCCGAATTAGCCTTTTACTATCTGCGCGGCAATCACGACGGACGTGAAAGCTATACCGAGCAAATAGACAACCTTTACACTTTCGGCGAGGAGTGGACTCGATATACGCTGGGGGAAAACGTCGCTCTGTACGGCATCGAGACAACGGCGGGCAACTGTGTTTCGCTATATTCGTCGTTAAAGCCCGACCCGAACGAGGTAAATATCGTAATTATGCACGGGCAGGAGGGTGAAAGCTTCGGGGAGTGCGCGGTCAATATTCCCAAGCTAAAAAACAAGGGCGTAGATTATCTCGCACTGGGGCACGTCCATACTTACAGGTGCGAAAAGCTGGACTCTCGCGGGATGTGGGCGTACAGCGGCTGTTTAGAGGGCAGGGGCTTTGACGAAACCGGCGAGAAGGGCTTTGTCGTTTACGATACCGCCGAACGCACGGTGCGGTTCGTGCCGTTCGCGCTGCGCACGGTTGTGGAAAAGGACGTTGATATTTCCGGCTCGCAGAACGGATACGATGCGCTGTCCGCGGTAAAGGCGGGCGTTGCGGTTGATGCGAAAAATCTGCTGCGGCTCAACCTTACCGGCGAAATTCCGTTTATAGACGAAACGCTTGCCGCCGATGTGGAAAAGTACGTTTCGGGGGCTTGCTACTTCGTTTCGGTTAAGGATAAGACGCGGCTGAAAATAGACTATTCTGCGCTTGAAGACAGCCTGTCTTTGAAGGGCGAATTTGTGCGGCTTGCGCTGGCTGAGGATATGGACGGGGACGACAGACAGAAAATTATAGATTTGGGGCTTAAAGCCCTTACGGGCAGTTTATGAAGCTTATATCTTGTTATATTGAAAATTTCGGAAATATCAGCGGCCGAAGCTTCGAATTCGGCGCGGGGCTTACCTCGGTCTGCGAGCATAACGGCTACGGCAAAACTACGCTTGCGGCGTTTTTGAAAGCTATGTTTTACGGGTTGAAGGCGACAACCGCACGTGATAAAGAGCTTGGCGAGCGGGCGCATTACTATCCGTTCGGCGGAGGGAAATTCGGCGGTAACGTCACTTTCGAAAAGGACGGGACGGTGTACAAAATAGAACGCTTTTTCGGAAAAAGGAGCGCAACCGAGGATACCGTATGTATGTATAGGGGAGGCAGTCCCGTACACGTACCGGAGGATATAGGAAAAGAGTTTTTCGGAATGGACGAGCAGTCGTTTATGCGGACGGTGTTCGTTACCTCCGCGGATACGCAGACGGGCGCGACTGCCGATATAGGCAGAATGTTGAACGGCTTTGTAGATGACGCGGACTACGAGGGTGCGGTAAAGTTATTAAAAGAACAGCGCAAGATATATAAAGCCGACCGCGGTAGCGGCGGCAAAATTTCCGAAAAGCGAGACGAGATTTTGCAGCTTAAAAGCCGCATCGAAAACAAGCGGACTATAAGCGCGGGGCTGGGAGCGAAGTACGCCGAGCGGGCCGCGCTCGACGGCGAGATAAAGGAGCTTGAAAAGAAGAGGAGCGCTGTCGCCGATGAAAACGTGACTAAACAGAAGTGGCGCAATTACGACCAGATGGCGGCGGATGCGGCGGCGGCACGAGCGCGGCTGAACGACTTGATTGAGGCATATCCCGCGGGTATTCCCGACGTTAACGAGGCGAAGGCGCTTAAAGAAAACGCGGAAACGCTTGCGCTCGCGCGGGAAAGATTGTCCTCGCTCGGGTTTTCCGCGCAGAAAAAGCAGAGGCTCGACGAGCTTGCGGGGCGGTTTAAAAGCGGCGCGCCGACCGATGACGATATACAGGCGGCAAACGACGCGGCGGCGGATGCCATTAAGCTCGGAGCCGAGGCGGAAAACTATGCCCGTCTGTCGACGGGGGGAGGAGCTGATTTTCCCTCAGGCGTGCCCGACGAAACCGAAGTGGAAAAGTACGGCGAAAAGGTGCGCTCGCTGCGTGGAAAAGAGGCTAAGCCGACGGGTAAAAAATTCCCCGCTGTACTGGCGGTTGCGGCGGTTATACTGCTTTGCGCGGGAATAGGGCTGCTTTTTGTAAGCACGGTTGCCGGCGGAGTATGCCTCGCGCTCGGCGCGGTCGTTGCGGCGGCAGCGGGGTTTGTATATTTCAAAGGGCAGATAAACGGACTGAAAGGAGCGCATAGCGAAGCCGAAAACGAAATAGCAAGCTTCCTCGTCCGTTGCGGGTATTTTACGGGCGACGGCATAGAGGTGGACTTCAACAATCTGTCCCGCGATATGCGGGAATATAAGGCGGCGGAAGCCGACCGCGCAAGATACTCGGCGTTATTCGAGCAGACGCGTGCGCGGGCGGAAGATGCGCGAGCGGGTGTTGCCTCGTTTCTTGCGAAATACGGCTGCGCCGGCGACAACGCTCAGGCTGATTTGACGCGCCTCGGCGCGTTGGCTGCCGAATATGCCTCGCTCAACGCCGAAAAGCTTGAAGTGGAGCGGCGTACCGCGTCAAGTGTTGCCGAAGTTGAGACTTGCGGACGCGCCGTCTTGGGCATACTTAAAAAGTATTCGTTGCCCGAAAATGCGGACGCGGGCGCAGTTGCGTCCGATGCGGTGGAGGCGGGCAGGCTTTCGGTCGAAGCGGACAGACTGGAAAAACGCGCGGCCGATTACAAAAAAGAGAACGCGCTGCAAGCGCGCCCCGCGGAGGAGGGGGAAAGCGCAGCCGGGCTGGACGGATTAATCGCGGGAAAGCGAGATGCGCTCAGTCTGCTCGACAGGGAGATAAACGACGACGAGACCTCAGTCGAACGGCTTGACGAGCTTGAGAACGAGCTTGAAGCGGCGCAGAGCGAGGAGGAGGGTTACCGTAAAAAGTACGGGCTTATCAGTTCCGCGCTCGCCTTACTCGAACGGGCAGAGCAGAGCTTAAAGGACAGATACGTCGCCCCTGTACGGGACAGCTTTTTATACTACGGCAGACTGCTTGAAAGGACGCTGGGCGAAAAGGTTTCCTTCGATAAGGACTTTTCGGTCAGGTTCGAGCGGAACGGCGAGGACAGACCGGACGCGCATCTCAGTGCGGGACAGAAAAGCCTTTGCGCGCTCTGCCTGAGGCTTGCGCTTATCGACAATATGTACCGTGGCGAGCAGCCGTTTATAATTATGGACGACCCGTTCGTTCACCTTGACGGCGAACATATCGTGCGGGCGCAGGCGCTCGTTTCCGAGCTTGCCGCAAAAAAACAGATAATCTATTTCTGTTGCCATGAAAGCAGACAAATAAGAGGTAATATATGAAGGACAACGTATTCGTTTTCGACCATCCCCTCGTAAAGCATAAAATCGCGATACTGCGCGATAAGAACACCGGAATGAAGCAGTTTCGCGAGCTTATCGAAGAGATTACGACTATTATGACTTACGAAAGTATGCGCGACGTCGAGCTTACACCCGTAGAGGTTGAAACCCCGCTTGAAAGGACGGTTCAGTACAAGGTCAGGGAAGAGAGCATTGCAATAGTGCCCATACTGCGCGCGGGGCTGGGTATGGTAAACGGCGTGCACAAGGTCTTTCCAACGGCTTGCGTTGGACACATAGGCATGTACCGCGACGAACGGACGTTAGAGCCGCGCGAATACTATTGCAAGCTGCCCGAAGGTATTGCGGGCAAGACGGTGTTTCTCGTAGACCCCATGCTTGCGACCGGCGGCTCGGCAACGGACGCAATATCCGCGCTTAAAAGCCGCGGTTGCAAAAACATAAAGCTCATGTCGATTATAGGCGCTCCAGAAGGTGTCGAAAGGGTCGCCGCGGCTCACCCCGACGTTAAAATTTACGTTTCGACGCTTGACAGACAGCTAAACGAAAACGGATATATTCTGCCCGGACTGGGTGACGCGGGCGACAGACTGTTCGGCACCAAATAAATATATTTTTTGTTGCGGCTTAGGGTTGACCTTGCCGAAAATATGTGATAAAATAATTTCAGTATAAGGGGGTGTGCGTATGTCTATGTTTAAGTTTTTGAAGCGGAAGCCCGACGGCGTTCAGCCGTCCCCGCAGGAGCTTACGCCCGCGGACGTCAAGCCCGTAAAAACCGCCGATGGAAAAATATTTTTAAAGGTGCGGTATAACCGCAGCTATACGGCGAAGATAATTCAGGCGGACGACAGGCTGAAAAGCTATTACGGCGAAATAAGAAACGAGCTTATGCGTTACGGCGTTAAGGCGCGCGCAAGCTGGCGTTACGAAACCTTTAAGTCAGGCAGGAAGCTGCTTGCAAGGCTTGCGGTGCGCGGTAAGACGCTCGGGCTTTATCTCGCGCTCGACCCCGCCGACTATGCGGACACCAAATATAAGATAGACGACGTTTCTTCGGTTGCGAAAAATGCCGAGGTCCCCGTCCTCTATAAGATAAAGAACGACAGGCGATGTAAATACGCAAAGGATTTGATTGCCGAGGTTATGCGAGCCAACGGATTGGCGGCGGGCGAACAGCTCACTGTGGATTATTGCGCTCAATACCCCTATGAAGAGCTTGACGCGCTTGTCGGCCGCGGGCTTGTAAAGCTGCTTAAATGGAAGGAAAAGGCAGCGGATTCCGAGGAAAGTCTTATAGAGATTTCGCAGGAAGAGTTCGACGAGATAGCGGCGGATACGGACGTGCCCGAAACGGTTGAAAGCATTTCGGTTGCCGACGCCGAGCAGAGGCTTGACGATAAAAAGGCGGAAAGCTTCGTACGTCAGGGCGAAAGGGTTTCGGACAGAAGCAGAAGGGCAATCGTGAATATCGACGCGCTGGGCAAATACTTCGATGCGGGAGAGCGTGTGACCGTCGAAGAGATAAGGCGGCGTATTCCCTCGGTTGACGGAAGGGCTACTTATATAAAGGTGCTTGCGCGCGGCACGCTGGACAGGGCTTTGCTTGTCGAGGCGGATGACTTTTCGCCCGCGGCGGTCAAAATGATAATATTAACGGGCGGGACGGTAACCCGAACCCGAAAAAACGGACAATAATATACATAGGAGATAAATTATGTTAGAGTGGTTTAAGGAAGAAGTATTTCTGATGCCCAACTGGGCGTGGTTTGCCGTAATAGGCGGAGTCGCGTTGATACTTATTGCGGTAATCATTGTTTCTACTTGCAGAAAAAGCGACAAATCCAAGACCTCGCCCGAACCGGTGTTGATGCCCGCGCAGGAGGAAAGCGCTGCCGATACCAAGGAAGCGGTTAAAGAGGAGACGCCCGCGCCCGTAGACGAAACGCCCGCGGTCGAAGAGAAGCCCGTGGAAGAGGTTAAGCCAGCAGAAGAGAAACCCGCGGCAAAAAAACCTGCGGCGAAAAAGACGACGACCGTAAAAGCGGAAAAGTCTGTTGCAAAGCCTGCGGCTAAAAAAGCCGCACCAAAAAAGGCCGAGGAAGCTCCCGCGGCGCAAAATCCCTCAGCAAAGAAAAGCGCACCTCAAAAGACCGAAGCGGTCAAGGCAACCCCTGCCGCCGATAAGTCAGACGAGGTGAAGGTATATCATATATCCAAGCGCGAGGACAAGAAGTGGGAGGTCAGAATTGATGGCGGGGACAAGGCGTTAAAACTGTTCTTCACCCAAAAAGAAGCAATCGACTATACCCGCAAAATTTCCGGCAAAAAGCGCATTATCGTACATAAAGAGGACGGCGGCAGCCGCGAAGTTTAAGCCAACTGAAAGTCCACGTTCTGTGGACTTTTTAGTTTTTCGGTTGAGATGTGAAAAATTTGTTTATAAATCTAACGAGGTGTATTATGACAAAAATAGATATTTTTTCGGGGTTTCTCGGCGCGGGTAAAACCACGCTTATTAAAAAGCTTATAAAGGAAGCGTTCGCGGGGGAAAAGCTTGTGCTTATCGAAAACGAGTTCGGCGAAATCGGCGTAGACGGAGGATTTTTGCAGGATGCGGGAGTCAAGATAAACGAGCTCAACTCGGGCTGTATATGTTGCTCGCTTGTCGGCGATTTTGCCGAGGCGCTTAAAAAAGTTTACGCGGAATATCACCCGGACCGCATTTTGATAGAGCCGTCGGGCGTGGGCAAGCTGTCGGACGTTATCCGCGCAGTTGAAAGCGCAGGGCTTGAGGATTGCACAATCAATTCGTATACCGCCGTAGTGGACGCGGGCAAGTGCAGGTCTTATATGCGTAACTTCGGCGAATTTTTCAACGACCAGATTGAGACCGCCGCATGCATAGTATTCAGTCACACCGACGTTACGGACGCGGATAAGCTTGCCGCCGCGGTAGAACTTGTGCGAGCGCGCAACGCCGGGGCGACCGTAGTCACCACCGACTGGAACCTGCTTGACGGCAAGGATATTCTTTCGGCAATCGAGCACGCCTGCACGCTTGAGGATGAGCTTGACATGCTCGGCGAGGAGCATGAATGTTGCTGCGGACATCATCACCACGACCATGAGGAGCACGAATGTTGCGGACATCATCACCACGACCACGAGGAGCACGAGCACTGCGGACATCATCACCACGACCACGAGGAGCACGGATGTTGCGGACATCATCACCATGACCACGAGGACCACGAGCACTGCGGACATCATCACCATGACCATCATCACCACGCGGACGAGGTATTTACAAGCTGGGGCGTGGAAACAAGCAAGAAATTTACCGAAAACGAGTTGCGGGCTCAGCTTTCCGCCCTTTCGGACGGCGATAAATACGGCGTAGTGCTGCGCGCAAAGGGCATAGTTGCAGGCGAGGACGGCTGGTTTCACTTCGACTATATTCCCGACGGAATAGACATCCGAAGGGGCAGTGCGGCGTATACGGGCAGACTTTGCGTAATCGGTTCACACATTAAAGAGGAAGAGCTTAAAAAGCTGTTCGGGGTATAAAATGGAAGACGTTTCGGTCTATCTGTTTCTGGGCTTTCTGGATTCGGGAAAAACAAAATTCATACAGGAAACGCTGGAAGATAAGCGCATGGAAAACGGCGAAAATACCCTGCTGCTTATTTGCGAGGAGGGCGAAGAGGAGTATTCGCCTGATAAATTCGGTATAAGCAACGTCGCCGCGGTTACTATTGAAGACGCCGCGGAGCTGACCGAGGAAAATTTGCGCAGACTGTCTGAAAAGTATGGTGCGCAGCGGGTTATCGTGGAGTATAACGGAACGTGGCTGTTGCAGCAGTTTTTCGACGCAATGCCCGAAAACTGGATAATCAACCAGATGATGACCTTCTTCGACGCGGGTACTTTTTTAAACTATAACGCTAATATGCGCCAGCTCGTTTTCGATAAAATACAAATGACGCAGATGGTGGTATTCAACCGATTCAAGGGCGAGTACGAAAAGCAGGAGTTTCACAAAATCGTGCGCGGAATTTCTCGCCGTCCCGATATAGTTTACGAATATATAGGCGGCAAAGCCGAGTTCGACGAAATAGAGGACCCGCTTCCGTATGATATAAACGCGCCGGTAATCGAAATAGAGGATAGGGATTTTGCCTGGTTCTACCGCGATATGGCGGAGAACACCAAAAACTATATAAACAAGACGGTCAAATTCAAGGGCATGGCGGCGGTTTCCAAAAAGGTTCCCAAGGGATATATAGTACTCGGCAGACATATAATGACCTGTTGTGAGGCCGACATTGCCTACGACGGATTTGCCGTAAACTGCAACAATCTGCTTACCGGAATAGAGACGCGTGATTGGCTGACTGTTACTGCGAAGATAGGATATGAATACAACACCGTGTACCGTGCCGAGGGTCCCGTGCTGTCGGCGCAGAGGTTAGAGCGCGCCGACCCGCCAGAGGAAATAGTGGCAACCTATTATTAAAGCTGTCGTAATATGTCGAAAAACTACTACTTTTGCCGACAGTGCAAATTTTTCGACAAATAATTTGGTTTTTCCTTTTTTTAGTGATAGAATAAAATTACAAAATATAGTGGGTGCGGGTATTCGCGGGCACGAAATGTAGTGCTCTGCAATAACCGCATTAGAGAGGAAGAACAAATGGAAATTACTTTGGAGCATACTTATACCAGCGCGGCGGCGCACAAAATGGAAATAGAGCGCCAGCTTGAACAGCTTGAAGCAAAATTGAAAACGCCCGAACGCACCGTCGAGGATATAGTTCGGCACATAGAGCTTTTAAAAGAATTATACGATTAAAAACCGCGGGCAACGCCCGCATGTAAATCACTAATGGCATTTGCTTTTATAAATACAGCCCCGAAGTTTCGGGGCTGTATTTCGCTATTAACTTTAATATAAAGACGAAGTATAATGGGTGTGACGAGATTAGGCTATTGCTTAAAGTCACTTAAATAAGCAGGGGGAGTTTAATATAATCGAATGGATATGATAAATATGAAAAAATTTTTGTGCCTATGTTTGACGGTATCAATGATTGTTTGCTGTTTCGGTTTTCTCGGGTGCAAGAACGACGGGATAGAATATACTGCGAAAAATCCGGTATTCAGGTACGAAAGCGAAGTTTATGAATATGGCAATGGAACGGGCGAGCAAGTTCGGTTAACTTTAAAAGGCTGTACGCCTGTACAAAATTTTAAGTTTTATAAAGATTTTTCCAAGTATTACGTTGATAACTTAAAAGGCAGTGGCACGTATCTTTTATCTCGTGACAATGAAATTCCACCGTTGAATCCTTACCATGCAGGGGACTTTGGGTTTTATCGTGAAAATGAATCCAACGACCTTATCATTCAGGAATCTTTTGATTATTACGA
>CATJZR010000075.1 GCA_949745625.1 uncultured Eubacteriales bacterium
AAGTCCTTCGCGTCCTTGCTTTTGAATATACATTTGCCGTCTATCGCAAAGCTCTTCGTGGCGCTCTTTTCGGAATCAGACACTATCGTAAGCTTGCCGCACGCCATACTCTCTAAACACGCTATCCCTTCAAGCTCTGCTATCGCGGGGTGAACGTACATATCGCTGTAGTTTAACACATCTGACATTTCTTCTCGGCTGTATAGCCTGAATATCGGCTGCAACGGTAGCTTTTTGGCTAGCCGCCTGTACTCCTTTTCCTTTATGCCCTGTCCCGCAAGTATCAGCTGTATCCTGTCGCGGTGCGCCGATTTCATTACCGCCTTGATTAGCGTATCCTGAGACTTCTCGCGCGAGTACCTGCCCGTGGTAAGTATTACTATCTTATCCTTTAATTCTTCCGGCTTGTCTACCTCGCGCTTTTTCATATACGAATGTACCCCGTTGGATATTACGTAGCCGTTTGTGCGTTTCCCTATTCGCTTTTCAAAAACGTCGCGTATAAATTCTGTCGGGTAATGTATCGCGTCTACGTAGCGGTATAAATGATTGTAAATGTACTTGTAAACACAGTTATTCGCTAGCAACGACTTGTTCAGACCCACGTAGCCCGTCATATTTTCCGCCTGCATGTGGAAACCTGCCGTAACGGACAAATTCATTTTGCGCGCAACCTTTATCGCCGCGCAGCCCAGCCCGAGCGGAAACATAATGTGAACGTGGTCGGCGCCCTGCAACGCTTGCTCGATAACCGAATAATCGGGCTTTGCAAGCGTAACCCCGACGCGGCGCACTACGGCGTTAAGCGGTTTGCCGAAGCTTTGGTTTGACACCACAAAATAATTTTGCTCGCCCTTTTTGCTTTGGTCTGCGCAGAGAATACGCACGGTGTGCCCCTGCCCCTGCAAAAAGCGGATAAGGTTCATTGTAGCGACGAGAGTACCGTTGTTTTCCTCGCCGAATATGTCACACACGACAGTTATCGTCATTTATTTCCTCCTTTTTAGGCGCGCGGTAGCTTACCTGCGCGTAAACGCTTTTGCACACCTTGTAGCCGCATAATTTGTCTATAAGCACCAAGGCGTAGAAAACTATCACGCCGAACACCGCCACGATAATATCCCACATGGTATCCCACAGCGGGTTGTAGTCCGCAAAGAACTCTTCTACGGTCATACCGCCGACCGCGCCCATATCCGGCATCCAGCGTTGCGTGTCCATACCGATAAGCGCGTGCATGATATATTCGATAATTTCCCACGCGGCGGCAAGGCCGAGCACCGCGAACATAACGGTTATGAAAAAACACCAGGGCTTCATTTTGTTGCCGTTGCCGTACAACAGAAATACGGCTACGCAGAATGCGCCCACCACGCCGAACGCCGCGTGCAGGAATTTATCGAGATAGGTTATTTTACCGTAAAAATCGAGCACGGACGCAAAATCTATTGCGATAATCGCAAACACCGTCAGCGCGATATTCAGCGCAAACGGTATGCGTATTTTGAAAATACGGTTAAGTATAGGTATTGCAAGCGGGATAAGCGGCGCAACGCAGGTTTCGAGTATTCTCACCGCCTCTACGTTTTCAAACGTGACGGTGTATACCGTCACGGTGATTATACTGAAAAGCAACGCTACCGCGAACGGCATAAATTCGATTATCTTCTTTTTCATAAAGCTCCTTTATCCGTATATAATAATATTAGATAAATGTAGATAAATTATTATTGCTTTGTTAAAATTTAATGAAAAATACAACGGCTCTGCTTTCGCAGAGCCGTTGTATTTTAGCTTTTTACTTTAATTATACTTTCTATATCGTCGAAAAACGCCTGTTCGCCCAAATCTATTAATTGATTATACTCAATATATATAATTTC
>CATJZR010000076.1 GCA_949745625.1 uncultured Eubacteriales bacterium
ATTGTACCCTTCGGGCAGGGTAGCTTTCCCGCGGTTGACAGAACGCCCGAACGCGCTGCCGTCTATTTTGCCGCGCCCGACTATGGCGACGTTACTGAGATTGCTTTCGTGAAAGCAGCCGCGCACCACCGCGCCGTCCGCAAGATATACAAGCGTGTTGCTGCCGATTGAAATTCGGTTGTCCTTCGGTGAAATTCTGTCGTCGTTTTCAAAGGTGTGAAGCCCTGCCTCGAACACCATTACGTTATGGTAGCCGCTGTAATCGGTTACGGCGCCGCCGTAACTGCTCACGAAAAAGTGAATTGCGTTGTGAATATCGCCGTTGATTTCAAGGACGTATTCCCCCGCGCTTTTTACCGTAAAAGTAAGCGTGTTTTCCTGCAAGTTGGCTATAGGGGTTATTTTCGCGGATAGAGGCCGCACCACCGACTTGTAGTCTACCTTAACTTCGGGCTTGACCGTAATTTCCGCTTCGCCGTCCAGCTCGAAAAGGCAAACGCCGTTGGCTTTTCGCTGATAGCCGTCGCCGACCCAGTTCTGCGAGGTATTGACCATAACCTCGTAAGCGGGTAACACGCTGCCGCCCGCACTTATCTGCGCGCCGCTATAGCTTTTTACGCCTTCGGGCACCGAATAGGCGCGAACGCGCGACGAATTCTGTTCGGCGGGCACGTCGGAGGCGCACCCGCCAAAAACAGAACCTATGGAGAAAAAGATGAATAAACTCATTAAAAAATATTTTAATTTTTTCATACTAAGTAATTTTTATTGCCGAAACGTGGTCGTAAACGCTTGACTTTAACAGGTCTATTCCGAAATTTACCGACCCGCTTTCGCCGTTATACGGCAGCACTATCTCGTTGCCCGCGAACGAACACACCGCGTATTTGCCGACGCCGTAATCGAGCACCTTTAATATTTTCGCAGAAAACGTATTTTCCGAAGTAACCGCGTCGGTTGAAAAAATCAGCTGTAAATCTGTGCCGAACAGCTTTCTGTCGCTTGCGCCGAGCAATCTTTTAAGTACCGTAAGCGGACAGACGAGCGGGGTTCCGCAACAGATAACGTCGACGTCGAAGCTTCTTTTTTCGCGCTTGTTCGCCGCGCCGTCAAGCTTGCGCTTGCGCAACCTGACGCCTATCCTGTTTTCCGTATCGAGCGCGGGAATTTGCTTATCGCCGTGCGAGAACGCTACCGAGTGCCACGCAAGCCCGACGGAAATTTTGCCGCCGACCTCGCAATCAAACAGCCCGTACAGCTTTTCGCCGCCAATCGCAAGGCGGGCAAGCCAACCCTGTTTAAGCTGCTCGCATTCCAGCACCTCCGCTTCCAGTCCCCCTTCCGTAAACGCGGACGTGGGGAAGATAGCGTTATACTCGCCATCCAGATGCGCAAGCGCGGGCGGAAGCGCAACCGCCTTGCCGCCGATATATAGCTTGCCGTTTACAGCCTTGACAGATACGTCGTTATAGCTTACGAAGCGCTTGTTGACGCTCTCTTCGGTGTCCTTATCGAAAAAGTGAACCTTTGCAAAGTTGACGCCCACTCTGACGGTATCACCGCTCTCTTTACGGTAGATACCCTCTACTTTAATTACGAAAGGAAATTTTCCGCTTTCGTAATTCGTTGCGCCGTCCGTATCGAAATCGCAATATAGCAGCGTTTCGCTGCCGAGCATCTCTTTGTTTAAAACCGCGCACTCGACGCCGCCGTCGTCTAAAATAAAGTCCTCGGGGCGAACGCCCATTTTAACTGCTTTGCCAAGATATTTGCGTTCCAGCTTTTTAACGCACTCTGACGAAAATTCCATTTTTTTGCCGTTTGCGAACGCTACGCTCGCCTTATCGCCCGCGACTTCGACAACCGCGTCGAAAAAGTTCATAGACGGAGTGCCGATAAAGCCCGCGACGAAAGCGTTTTCGGGATACGAATACAGATTGATAGGCGTATCCGTCTGCTGTATTCTGCCGCTTTTCATAACCACTATTCTGTCGCCCATGGTCATAGCCTCGACCTGGTCGTGCGTGACGTAAACGAACGTGGTCTGCAAGCGGTTGTGCAATTTGGTTATTTCGCTGCGCATCTGGTTGCGCAGCTTGGCGTCGAGGTTGGACAGCGGTTCGTCCAAAAGGAAAACCTTGGGGTTGCGAACCATTGCTCTGCCCAGCGCCACCCTCTGCCTCTGCCCGCCGCTCATCGCGCCCGGGCGTTTGCCGAGGTATTCTTCCAGTCCGAGAATTTCCGCGATTTTAATTGCCTGCGCGTAAGTCTCCTCGCGCCGCACGAACGCGGTATGAAAGGGCTTTAAAAGGTTGTTTAACAGCGATACGGGACGAACGAGGTCTCTGCCGTCGCGTATATTCGCCTTGTAATCGCGCTTGACAAGCGCGTAATGAACGGGTTTAAGACAAAAATTTTTAAGTCCGCGCGTGTACTCTTCCTTTACTCGGCGCGAAATTTCGCGTTTGTCCTCATCGCCGAGGACTACCTTTTTGCCCGCTTTATATTCTTTTTTTATTTGTGCGCGGTTGATATATTTGTCGCTGCCGCGTGCAGCCTTGGTTAAACGGGGATATTTTTCGTCAACGCGGACGGAAAGCTCTTTTTTCTGTTCCTTGGTCAGCTTCGACATTTTAAGCGGAAACGCCATATTGTCGGCAACCGTCATGTGAGGGTACAGCGCGTAATTCTGAAAAACCATAGCCGTATCGCGGTTTTTACAATCGACGTCGTTTACCACTTTATCGTCTATTTTAAGCTCTCCCGCGGAAATTTCTTCAAGCCCCGCAATCATTCTTAAAACGGTAGATTTACCGCAGCCCGACGGTCCGACGAAAACTATAAATTCCTTGTCCTCTATATCCATGGAAAAATCGTTTACCGCTTTGGTACCGTTGGGATAGACCTTGTAAACGCTTTTCAAATTGAGGTTTGCCATACAGTTTCACCCTATCGTAACATTTTGTATAGTTACATTTTATCAATTTTTGTTAGTTTCTACAATGCGGTAAAACTGTAAAACAGTCGAATAATCTGCCGTAATGCCGCAATGAAAAGCCGCCGTTTACCATTCACGGGTAAACGGCGGCACATAAAAAGCAAGCGGCGTTGCCGCTTGCTTTTTCTATTTATCGGCACCGTTATCAGGCGTAACGGGCGAAAGTCCCACCACCTGATTTACGGGCATTGAAAAGGCTATGCCGGAGCCTTCGCTTTTCAGTCCCGCGTTTTTGTACACTGCGTGCAAAACCGCGTCTTTGATTTCTTTCGGAACGAGAATCATTACCACCTCTTTATCGGGCTGAATGGTAATTTTGAAAAACTGTTCAGCTTCCTTGTTCGCCGTGCCCTTGGCGTGCATTACCGTGCCGCCGCGCGCACCGACCTCCTTAGCGGCGTCCATAACAAGCTCGGAATAACCTGCGTTTACTATACAGAAAATCACTTCGTAATCCATTATTTTTCCTCCTTCACGGGCGTTCTGTTGTTGCTTAAAAACCTGTATATCAACGTACCTATTACGCTTGAAAGCGGAATTGTGAAAGCTACGCCCTTGCCGCCCTTAATGGTTTTGAATTTCTCGTCGAGCGCCGCAACCGCGTCGGGCACCTTTTTTGCCTGAATGACACTGAAAATCACCGTCTTTTCGGTGTTGCTCAGTCCGAGAAATTCCAGCATTTTCGCGTCGGCAGTGCCTCGGCTTAAAACGGACGCCTGCAAATTCACGTCAAATGACTGTATCAGGTCGACGAAATACTCCGCCTTGTTCCTGCCGACGATAGTAACGAGCATTTCAAGCTTTTCCGCGGTTACCTTGTTTTCAGTTTTTACCTTTTTGGTTCTCTGAGCCATATTCTCACCTACTCGAAGTAAATAATCTGCTCGTCGTCAGCCGACAGAATGCGCTTCATCTTTATGTTCGTGCGGACCTTCGCGCTTACGACCGCCTTAAAGCCCAAAATCTGTATGGTTATAAGCGGGGTCATAGCAACCATCGCCACCAAGCCGTACGCCAAGCTGTATATGTCGCCGTTGCCGTGCAACTGACTGCACGCGCCTATTACGAGCGGCAAAACAAAGCTTGACGTGAGCGGACCGCTCGCGACGCCGCCCGAGTCAAACGCAATGCCCGTGTACATTCGCGGCACGAAGAACGACAGCCCGAGCGAAATCAAATAGCCGGGAATTAAATAATACAGCAGCGAAAAGCCGAATATCGTCCTTATAAGTGAAAGCCCTATCGAAATGCCGACCGCAACAGACAGTGCGACGAGCATTTCTATCTTTCTGACGCCACCGCCCGTCACCTCTTCGACCTGTTTGTTGAGAACGTGAATCGCAGGCTCGGCAAGGACGACTACCATACCTATTACGAAACCGAACACTACTAAGAGCGCGGGACTGAAATCGGCAAGCTGTTTTCCTATTTTAAAGCCGACGGGCATAAACCCGACCTCGACCGCAACGAGAAAAATTACAAGTCCTACAAACGTATACACTATACCTACAGCCATTTGTATAAGCTTCTTTTTAGGAAGCTTCAAAACCGCGAACTGCAATATGAGGAAAAACGCGACAATCAGTCCGAGCGCAAGAATTACGTCCTTTATTTTATGTAATATCAACATACCGAGGTTGGAACCGAGATAGTTTCCGATGGCGTAAATGTCGGTATCGTATACGTCGAGCGAGCCAGCCGTCGTCATAGAAAGCAACATAACGGCAATTATCGGTCCAACCGAGCATAGCGCGATTAATCCAAAGCTGTTTTCGCTTGCGTTGCGCCCGCCGATCGTCGTTGAAATACCGAAGCCGAGAGCCATTATGAACGGTACCGTTATTGGCCCCGTAGTGACCCCGCCCGAGTCGAACGAAAGTGGAAAAAGTCCACCCTTACCGCTTTCTATAAGCAATGCGCATACCGCGAAAAGCATCATATAAAAGAACATTAAAAGAGACGAAAGATTTTTATGAAAGATTATTTTAAGCACGCCCAAAACCAGGAACAACCCCACCCCGAGACCTACTGTTATAATAAGCAGCCATTTGCCCGCGTCTCCGTCAGCGGGCATTATGTCCTTTACCTGATTCGCGAGTACCGATAAATCCGGTTCGGCTATCGTTATGAGAACGCCCATAAAAAAGCAGACTGCGATGAGTATCATAACCTTTTTGGACTTTGTCAGTCCCTCGCCGACGTGATTGCCCATAGGCGTCATTGCAAGGTCTGCGCCGAGATTGAAAAGCGCAATGCCGAGTATAAGCAATACCGAACACACCGCAAAGGCAACCTTTTCCGCGACAGTCAAATCGACCAACGGCGTAAAGGAAATTATCAACACGATTACCGCGATAGGCAGTACCGATATAAGCGATTCTTTAAGTTTTGAAAAGAGGATTTTAACCATTAAGCACCATCAGTTATACGTTTCCAAGTGTATTTATTATAAACTTTCAATCCCTCGCCCGACAAATAATTTTCGGGTATTTCGGAAATTTTTTTGTCGCCATCGTACAAAAACCAGTCCGTTTTTTCAGAAAACGAAACATCTGCACTGTCCGCAGTGCCGAAAAACGCAAATGTCCCGATTTCTCGTACTCCCGCAGGAATGAATATGCTTTCAAGCGCGGAGCAATTCCAGAAAGCCGCCGAACCGATAATCTTCAACCCTGACGGCAAAGCGATGTTTGCAAGCGAAACGCAGCCGTAAAATCCTTCATCCCCCAACGCCTCGACGCTATCGGGCAAAATAATCTTATTTACAAAAGTACAGTATTTGAACGCGCCATCAGGCAAATACGTCCCTTCAGATATTACTACCGTCGTAAGCGACGGCGGTATCCATTTATCGTTATCCGTAGCACTGTCCGCGCCGAAAAAATAACCGAGATGCGACTGGTTACCCCTGTCCGCACCGATAAACGGAACAGTCAGGCTGCATAGATTTTTACAGCCGTAAAGCGCAGCCTTTTCTATTCTCGTAATAGTTTGCGGAATTATTAACGTACTGCCTTCAAACCCGCCGAATGTCCCGACCGCGGTTACGGCTTTGCCGTTATGCACCGCTGGGACTTCAAACACATCCGCCTTCACGCTTCCGGTGCCGCAAAAAACGTAATAGCTTCCGTCGCTGCCAAGCGACCATTCAAGTCCCTTTATGCCGCCGGCATCGTAGGGACATACCGTACAGGCGTTATCGCCCCAGACGTGTTCGCTACGGTCCTTTACGTCATTACATACCGTGCATAGCAAATAATGAACGACTTCGTCGTACAACTTTTCGAAAACATGTCCCAAAGCGGGTATTCGCTCGCGTGCAAGTTCTTCACTGCACAACGTACACTCAACGCGGCGTGTCCCGTCCGCCTCGCAATCGGGCAAACGCTCGGTTATCCAGTCCGACGGTATATGCTCGGTCTTATCGACTTTGCGTATTTCACGGTGAGCGCCATCGCGTGAGCAGACGCGCGTTTCTTCACCGAACGCGCTGCACGACGGAGCAGTTATCTGCTGCCACTGCCCGAAATCGTGACCTGCCGCCGGCAGAGTGCATGTTTCGAGGCGGACCGAGCAAAATGTACACTCGCGATATTCCTCGCCTTCGTCGGTACACGTTGCGGGCTTTGCGACAATCCAATCCGTCGAAATATGACCTACCGCAGGCACCGCACGGGTTTCGAGACGGGCCGAGCAAAACGTACACTCGCGATATTCCTCGCCTTCGTCGGTACACGTTGCGGATTTAGCGACAATCCAGCCCGTCGAAATATGACCTACCGCAGGCACCGCACGGGTTTCAAGACGAGCCGAGCAAAACGTACACTCGCGATATTCCGTACCGTCATCGGTGCAGGTTGCGGCACGTTCAAGCTTCCATTCGGAGGCGTCGTGTTCAAGCATATCGATAACACGCGTTTCGCGGTGCGACGCGTCCCTCAAACATACGCGGAACTGCTCGCCCTGCTCTGTACAGCTTGCAGGCTTTATAGTCGTCCACTCGCCGAAATCGTGACCGAGCGACGGAATTTCCACAACAGTATCATAACCGCAACGCTTGCACTCTTCATACGCAATGTAACCGCTCTCGTTACAGTCGGCGGGTTTTTCAACGACAGAAACATACTCGTGACCGTATGCGGCAACGGAGCTTTGCTGTCTGCTGCCGCAGTCGCAAAACCGTTCGCACACACCGTCCGCGGTACACGTGGCATTCACCGATACCGTCCACTCGCCGTAGCTGTGAATATGGGGAGTTTCGTTGAAAAGTCCGGTAACAATAATAATTAAACAACAGAGAATGCCTGCAAAAAGAATTACAAAAACGTAATTGGGGTTCTCTTTTTTCATAAGTAAAACATCGCTTTTTAAATCCGTCCGCCGATTATTGCGTCAATCACTTCGCGCGGCAATACCCGCACGCTTACAGGCAACCACCCGACCGAGCCGCCTAACGCACTGAACCGATAGCATTGCTCGGTATAAGATGAACCGTCCAGCCCCGCAGCGTTTATAATCACCTCGGAAATACGGTAACGTGTTGCGTCAAAGCTGTAAAGCGTACCGATATGCGCTCCCAACCTTATAATATCGTCCACACTGTCGAACGAGGGTATGGAAAGCCCGTCGCCATCTGTACAGTTTTCTATTATTTCAAACAACGCTTCAAACTGCGATACGCTCACGAACGCTATTCTTGCTCCCGTTACGCCTGCGTCGGTTACTCGGAAATCTTCATCTATACTCGTCTGCGCGAAAATCAAATCGCTGTTGTTTTCGTGCGTGAAAACATAATGAGAGAACGTGGCGCGCATAATTTCGCTTTGCAAAATCAGCATACGCACTTCGCGCGCGGGCAGACACATATAGTCTTCCACCGTCCAGTTGTCGAACGGCTTTTCGCCCTGCATTGCAATAAGCGCGTCTATAAAACCGACGGCTTCGTATGCGTTTATAAGTCCGTTTGAATAAACGCGCGAGGGAACGTAAAGCGAAAGATTAGATACCAGCATATCCGCAAAGTTAGCCGCTACAAGGAAGGATTTTGTACCGCCGTTACCGTCGGAAAGCTGTTCCCTAATCAACCCGAGTGAAACCGTACCCACATCGAAATCGTCGATGTCTTTGCTGCCGAGCAGCGCGACGAGCGCGTCGATTTCCTGACGCCTTAACACCTCTAAATCGGTGCGGTTTGCTGCGGAGTGGTAAATCAAGCCGTTTTCCGCAAATGCCTCGCGCACATTATCGGTAATCAATCCCACTGCTATATCGGATTTGTAAATGACATCAAGCCTTGTAAGCGGTGTATCCGGACAGGATACCGATTTGTCGTTCAGCGTGCCGATAAGTTTTTTGACCTTTTGATTTACCGTGTTATTGTCGAATACAAATTCCTCGTCATCAGACATCTGCGAAATTCCGAATATTTCGTCAATGGCGCCCGTCATATCTGGCAGCTCGGAACGCCACACGTTGGTAGAGTCGTAATCGTCGAGTCTGTCCCTTGCGCCCGCGTCCATATAGAGCTTGGGAATACTCAACGCCGAGCATATATCCTCGTTGCCTACGATAAAGTTTACTACAGAAGCGGAAATTATGTTGCTTTTGTTTAGCACCTCTTTCTGCTCGACAAGCTTCTTGAGTATTTTTTCGTTGCTCATATCGGATGATAGACCGAATTCCGTAAGCTCTATAAATACGGACGAAAGTTCGTCCCTTTTTACTACCTTGTCAAGCTTGTCGCCGATAAGCACATTACACGACGAGGCGGGTACGATAACCTCGAAATTTTCAAAACTGCCCTCTGGACACCCGCCGGAGCTTTCGCCCCGGACCCCGAGA